>CAYVFA010000006.1:10436-13554 GCA_964450075.1 uncultured Smithella sp. | reverse complement strand
AATCGCCAATAACCATCGCCGTAAGCCGGCCCTGGTCGTTATATGACACGCAAAAAGTGTCATGCAGAATTCCTTTACCGTTTTTCCAAACAAAAAACCTTTAGTTGACCGTCAACTGATACTGCAGCACCCACGTTCCGGCAGGACCCAGAGTGAGTGACCCGCCGTCGGGAACCACAACGGCATGACTGCCTGAGTTATACTCCGCCCCGTCTGCATCCGTCGCGTCGGTTCGCGTCGTCAGGGTGGCGGCAGAGGCGCCGGTTTTGATCGAACCCGCTTTGTAAGTCGTGTATTGCGGCGTCATATCGGTCAGGACAACATTGGAGGCATTGCCCGCGCCGGAGTTGGTGGCCGTCACGGTATAGGTCAGGACGCTTCCCGGATAAACCACGCAGGGTGAGCCATTAGTGGTATTCGTTGGCGTGCAGGTCGCGCCGCCCAGCGGCGCTTGAATCGCAGTAACCCCCTTGACAACGGACATGACCGGAGCCTTCACGGTCGTCGTAAAGGTTTGCGTGTCTGTTTTGGCCGGATCCGCCGCGGAAGACGCGTTGATGGTCAGCGTATCCGTCGTCCCGTTGGCGGCGCCTATCGGAATGGTGGCCACGGCCAGGACAGCGATCGTGCCGTTTTGTGCCAGCGCTCCGGTGTCAACCTTGCCGTCCGCGTTGGTGTCCGTCAGCAGATAATCGCCGTCGTTTCCGGGAATGCCGTCTCCGTTGGCGTCCACCCAGAAAGCCCAGGTCCATCCCTGAGAGGATGTACCCGTCAGATTGATCCTATCGGCGGCATTGCCGTTGTTGGCGGCCGTGAAAGGATAAACAATCTGATCGCCGGGATTTCCCGTTTTAGGCGTGGCCGTGGAAGTCAGATCAATACTGGACAGAGCGGAGACCAGAAAGGTGTCTCCGTTTGTCTGCACGGAAATATTGCTTGCTCCCGATGTGTAACTAACCGTCGCCTGGTTGGTGACTGCAGCGCCCGAAGCGGTTCCGGCATTGAGGGTCGCTGAAAACTGGACAGCCCAGCTTGTCCCGGCAGCCACGGTCAGCGGCGTCGCGCCGTCCGGTGCTATCACCTTCCGCGTGCCCGCGTCATACTTCGCGCCGTTATTGGCCACCCCGTCGATTTTGGAATCAAAAGCGCCGCCGTTAATGCTGATCTTGATGGAGTTCGGCACATAGGTGACATTGGCCGGAAGCGGATCCGACAAGGTAACAACGGTTCCATCAGCACTGCCGCTGTTGGTGAGCGTTATCGTATAGATGACCGTATCGCCCGGTTTCAGATAAGTCGGCGTTCCCGCAGGCGTGTGGGTTTTCACAGCCGAAATGGCCGCCGCCAGAACGGTTGTCGTATAAGTTCCTGTCGCGGTTTTGGTGTTGTCAAAATCTGATTTAGTCGTGATGGTTATGACACTGTTGGTGTTGTTTGGCGCAGTGCCCGCCGCCGGCACGGTGACCTCCATGATGACGTCATAGTCGTCATCCGGATCAATCAGCTTCGGGACGGCGCCGTTAACGGTCTTATATGTCTTTGATCCCGGAGCTGTTTCCGTCAGCAGAACATCGCCCGCATTATAGACGTGATCGTTGTTGACATCATAGAACATCCGGACGAGTGTCGGCGTCCAGTTGCCCCCGGTGGCATAAGTAAACGTCTGGGTGTCTTTGCCGTTGCCGTTATTGAACAATTGAACCAGGTAAGTGATGACGTCGCCGTTTTTGGCTGACGACGCAACCGTCGGCGGAACAATGCTGACGGCCGCCACTTGCGAAACGGTGACGGTCACCGTGTTCGAATAGACCCGGCTCATGGCATTTCCATTGGCGTCCTTGTAATCGGCATACGCCTGATTGGAAATATTCGTCCCGGCCACGGTCCCCGCCGCCATAACCTGCGACGACGCCAATGCTGTCATCAAAAACAGCAAGGCAAGGATTAAAAATAACTTCCTCATGATTCTCTCCTCCTCTCGATTTGTTTCTCTGCTTTCCTTATTTTATTTAATATCTGCTCGTTTCCTTTATTTGACGGTCGCCTTGAACTGGACTTGGCCTGACTGGCCTGGTGCGACCGGTTTTTTGATCACCCATCGGACATGCGTGTATCGCTCGGGGGGGGCGGGCTTTTCCTCTTCCAACCCGGCTTTGTTTTTGATCCGGATCATCACCGGCGGTTTGTGCCAGGAAGCGCCGTTGTCGATGCTGCATGCCACCTCCGCATCCTTCCCCCGGATACTATCGGGAATCAAAGACGCGCCCTGGGGCACGGGATTGACAATCCGGGCGTCCGTGGCGGCTGATGAGCCGGTGTTTTGATAAGCGATGGTATAAACGAGGACATCGCCCGGTCCGGTTTTGTCGGCAGGCCGGGTTTCCGTTACCCACTTTCCCTGCTTTTTGATCTTGATTTCCTTCTGCGCCGTTGTTTTTAAATCCAGACGCGGCGTCTGCTGCGCCCCGGCCACAACCGCACCCATCAAAAACAGACCGGCTGCGCAAAGAACAGCCAACAATTTCAGTCGGGATAACTTATTCATATTGCAAAACCTCCTTTATGGATAAAAATGGATTTGAGATCTTTTTCATCATTCATTGCAGGGACATCCTTAATTGACCCTCACCTTGAAATAAACTTTGCCTTCGTCATTGCCGCTTCCCGCAATTCCATCATCAGCCGCGACGGTATTGATCGTGAAAATGACGCCGCCTTCAAACTGGCCCTGATCCGCGTCGGCCGCATCGGTCAGGGCGGTTGCCGTTGCATACGAAGAAGCCGCATTGCCGATTTTGAGACTGTCCGCCACATACGTGGTAAACAGGGGAATGGAATCCGCGATGATCAAATTGGAAGCAGCGCCCACCCCTGCATTGCGGTAGGAAATGGTGTAGATGACTTCGGTTCCCGGGAGAACGGTCGCCGGATCGGCGCTTTTGGTAAGTTTGATGGCCGGTTCCAGAGAAATAATCCACACGGAATCCGCCCGAATCGCATTGCGGTTGTAGTTTGCGTCAATGCCGTCGATGTATTCGACGCCAACCGTTGCGCCGGGAACAACCTGAAGAATGCCGTCGTTGGCCACAGGCGCGCCCGCTTGCGTGGGAATGGAAGC
>CAYVFA010000006.1:0-10336 GCA_964450075.1 uncultured Smithella sp. | reverse complement strand
TTGTGTTTTGCCACAGACCGATGACTTCATTCTGGGAGATGCCGTCCAGCATCAGGAGCCATTCATAGTTGGCGGGATTGTTGTTGGTGTCGATGACAACGCCCCAGCCATAGGGCTGCAGCAGCCCCTGCCCGCCCTGTCCTGACGGATCCGCGTCCAGACGCAGACGAAAATGAATGTGGGCTCCGTCATTGAACATGAAAGCAGCGGGATGCGTGGCGTCGGAAACAATATCACGGGAACCGGCAGCATCTTTTGAAGGGTCCTGCAGATAAATACCGGCTTTATAGACCGGAACCCATTGAGCCGTTGTCGGCCAGGCCAGGGCTTCCGAGCAAAACATAGCCGGGAGGCAAAAGTTTAAAAGCAGAATAAAAAGTTTTTTTGTGTTCATGGCAATCATGCTTTTCATGTGGAAATTTTATAATGACGGCTCATCCGGCGCATTTCAGTCTCCGGACACTTCCCGCGCCATATCAACTTTCCGTCTTTCGGCGACAGTCTGAGCAAAGACCGTAAATACTGATTTCCAAATCGGTCGGTTCAAAACCGCATAAACATTCAGCGGGAATTTTCGGACGGTTCGCAAGATCCAAATCGACAACTTTATTGCAGGATCGGCAGATGAGATGATCATGTCGTATGTAATTGGCATCAAATCTTTTTCCGGAACTGCCGTGAACCGGCACTTCCTGCAAATACCCATCTTTTTGCAGAAGCAAAAGCGTATTGTAAACGGTCGTCAATGATATGGTGCCAAGTTTTTCGGATACCGCGGCATAAATCTCGGCTACGGTCGGATGTGTCCGATTGTCCTTCAGATACGCCAGGATCGCTTCTCTCTGAGCTGTTTTCTGAGCCTTTTTCAACATCGATTTTCTCCTTCCATTTAAGCGTTCCAATTTTAAATCTATTACAAAATTGGAACGATTACAATTTTAGAATATGCTAAAGTTAACAGAAACGCAAGGGGTATTTTAAAAGTTGAAGTTAAGGAAAAACAGGTGGTTGCAATCCATTATTCCAGCGATGAGAAAACGCTCATAAGCTCATCAGGTATGCACTTTTGAGATGTCCGCTATTTTAACGTTTGCAGATCACGGGTGGCATGATCTGTAACTGTTGGCTTCAAGGGCATTAAACTAACCTTTTCTTTTTTCGTCTGCCTCAATGCCCTCCAGGACAAACTCCAGGTCTTCGGCCTTGTCGATGACGATGGTTTTGTCGTCCGAAAGACCTGTCTGGTAAATCGATTTCTTGGATGCGGCTTCTTTTCTAAGCTGTTTGATTTGCCAGGAATCGCCGGAAGGGGCTACTGTCCAGTTGACGAGGTCAAATTGAACATCCCGCACATGGGGCAGGGCGGCAATTTCCCTGGCGATGATTTCAATTTCTTTGACCGTAAAATCACCGTCCGGTTTGGCCAGCTCTCCGCTGAGATAGACCGTGCTGCCCATAAAAGAGTAGTCTGTTCTGGTCAGGTCCGCGTCGTGACGAGCCAGAACCATCCTCACGTTGCGGTTGACTTCATACCGGGATACTTGTTCGTTCTGACGCATATTTCACCTTTGCCTGTTTCTTAGTTGCCGCTGAGAATAACCAACGCCTGATCGATCGCGCTGTGGCTGCCGAAAATAATCATCTGATCGGCTGCCTCCAGAATGAATTCGCTGGGCGGATTCGTGATGGTCTGGTTATTGCGAATGATGTTGATGATCAGGGCGCCGCATTGGGCTTTGAGATTGACGTCCCGGATGCTCCTGCCGATGATGGGATTTCCGGCGGCGATAAAATAGGTTTCAATCGTTCCCTGCGCCAGAATCTGACTGATCTGGTCAAAGGCTTCCTGGGTGTAACGGACTTCACGGAAAACGCCGTATGATTTATTCCGGATGATATTGCCCTGAGTTAAAATGATGCTGTTGGGGATGTGAAACATTTTGAGCACGCGGCTGAAGATTTGAATGGAGGTTTCAAATTCTTCGGGGATGACGTCGTCGGCGCCCAGCGCCAGCAGGTCTTCAATATCGGCCAGATACTTTGTCCGGACAATGACATGCAGTTTTGGATTGATGGCCTTGGCGTTGGACAGACAACTTTTGGTCAAAAAACGGTCGGAGAGGGCGATGACCATGACGCGCGCAGCCTCCACATTGGCGCGCCGCAGAATTTCCACACTGGAAGCATCGCCCCAGATCGTGTTTTGATCCCCTTTGCTTTTCGATTTTTTGATTTTCTGAAAGTTAAGATCAATAATAACATAATTAATGGCGGTATCTTTGAGCACACGGACAAGATTTCTGCCGTTGAGTCCCATGCCGCAGATGATCACATGATTGGACGCCTGCGCACGCTCGTCGGGTTTAACGTCCTGCGCCGGATCAAAGATATTTTTTCGGGCCAATAAATAGTAAACGAGTGAGACGAGCAGCGGCGTGACGATAAATGTCAAAACAGACGCTCCGATAAAAGTCTGATAAATGTCATTGGAAATAATATTGTTTTTAAATCCCTGAGAAGCGAGAACAAAAGAAAATTCGCCGATCTGGGATAACAGAACACCGGAAAGCAACGCGACGCGCAAAGGGTATCCCAGCAGTTTCACCAATCCGAAGACGATGGTTGCCTTAATCAGGATAATGGTCAGAGAAATCAGAATAATATAGGCAGGGTTTGACCTCAGAAAATCCAGATTAAGAATCATGCCGAAAGACACGAAAAATACGGATAAGAAGACATCCCGAAACGGCGTGATGTCACTGATAATCTGATGCGTAAAGTCCGTATCGGAAAGCGCCAGACCCGCCAGAAACGCGCCGATGGCCAGCGATAATCCCAGGGATTCCGTGATGCCGGCAATCCCCATCGTGATGACCACAGAAGCAATCACCAGCACGTCGCGCATGTTCATGTTGACCAGCCGCTCCAGCAGGCGGGGGACGACATAGCGAGCGGCGATCAGAATAACCACAATAATCAGGATGGATTTGACGACTTTCCAGAGAATCAGCAGAGGATCCGCCCCGCTGCCGCCGGCCAGAAACGGGATGAGCAGCATCATCGGTACAACCATCATATCCTGAAAAATAATAACGCCGATGGAGATTCTTCCCTGTGGCGCATTCTCATCGCTGCGGTCTTTCAGTATTTTTAAGATCAAAGCCGATGAACTGTGCGCCAGAATAAAGCCGATGAAAACCGATTGGCTGACGCTCAACTGCATGGCGAGTCCAATCGCCATGCCGGCGATAAAGGTGCAAAGGATTTGCATCCCGCCCGTCAGGAGAATTTCGGACAAATGTTTTAAAAAGCGGGAAAGCTGAATTTCAATGCCGATCGTGAAAAGCAGAAAAGCGACGCCGATTTCCGCCAGAAACTGAATGCCGGCGGTGTCATCGATCAGCTTGAGGCCGAAGGGCCCAATGATAATGCCGGTGATGAGAAAACCGATGATGGAGGGCAGCTTGATTTTGTTGAAGACGTAGATCACCGGGATGGAAAAGCCCAGAATAATGATCAATTGATGGAAAAACTTCAGTCCGTCCATTGGTTTTCCTGATCGTCAAAAGTTGATTCCGAAGGTGGGATGATGCGATTCGCCCAGCCTTGGAAATTTTAGGTATTGTTTGTATGTTTACCATTGATGTTCATTTTTTCCAAGAAACATCATGACAATGTTTTTATGACCATTTTTTAATTTCTATTGACAAAAAACATCATAGAAACTATTATGCAGAAAAATTAGTTATTTAATGGCATTAGGCAAATGATCATCAAACAGCAGACGATAATTATCCGCATGATAATTAGCTTCCCCATAGGAGGCCTGGCCGTGGAATAGCCGCATTTTTCTATTCGCAAAATTCCCAACCGCTGCCAGGAAAATCCGGCAGCGGTTTTTTTTTAAAAAGAGAGGATCCCATGACAAGAAACCAGATTTTTATTTACGATACAACGCTGCGCGACGGCACACAGGGTGAACAGGTGACCTTTTCCGCAGAAGAAAAGCTTCGGATTGCCCGGCGGTTGGATGATGTTCACTTCCATTATATTGAAGGCGGCTGGCCCGGTTCCAATCCCAAAGACATGCGTTTTTTTGAAATGGCGAAAGCCGTGACCTTTAAGCATGCCAAATTGACCGCTTTCAGCAGTACACGCAAACCTTACATTCGCCCGGAAGCCTGCCCGAACCTCAAGGCCTTAATCAATGCCCAGACTCCGGCAGTGGCCATCTTCGGCAAATCATGGGATTTGCACGTTACCGATATTTTAAAAATCGATCTGGAAGAAAATTTAGCCATGATCCGTGATTCCGTTGCCTATCTGAAATCTAAAGGCAAGGAAGTGCTTTTTGATGCGGAACACTTTTTCGACGGCTATAAAAATAATCCCCGCTATGCCACCCGAGTTGCAAAAACCGCTCTGGATGCAGGCGCGGACAAGATTATTTTCTGCGACACCAATGGCGGCGCCATGCCTCACGAAATCAGCGACATTTTGAAAAAGATTTCTACGGCTGTCCCTCTTGGTCTGGCCGGTATTCATGTGCACAATGACTGCGGACTGGCCGTTGCCAATTCCGTTGCGGCTGTTCTGGGCGGCGTGAAAATGGTTCAGGGGACTGTCAATGGCTACGGCGAGCGATGCGGAAACGCTGATTTGATTTCCGTCATCGGCAATCTGCAAATTAAAATGAAAATGAATTGCCTGCCGGCTGAATCAATTCGTCAGCTGACGAATCTGTCCCTGTTCATCAGCGACGTTGCCAATATTCCGCCGCTCATGTCGCGGCCTTTTGTAGGGCGCAGTGCTTTTGCGCACAAAGGCGGTGTGCATGTCAGCGCGGTAACTAAAAACTCGCTGGCTTATGAACACATGCAGCCAGAGCTTGTCGGCAACAGTCGGCGCGTGCTGGTTTCTGATATGGCCGGCAAAAGTAACATCGCGTATAAAGCCAAAGCGCTGGGAATTGATCTGGACAAGAAGAACGCTCTGGGAAAAGTTGTCCATCAGGTTAAACTGATGGAAGACAAGGGCTATCAGTTTGATGCTGCCGACGGTTCTTTGTCTGTCTTGATGAAAAAAGCCATCGGTGAATTTGTTGAGCCCTTTAACCTGGAGTGCTTTAGCGTGGTCACATCGCGCACATTGGAAAATCCCTGTCTTTCCCAGGCCACAATAAAAATATCCGTTAATGGCGAGGAAGAATTAACGGCCGCCGAAGGTAATGGTCCGGTCAACGCCCTGGATCACGCTTTACGCAAAGCCTTGACTAAATTTTACCCGCAAATCAAGGAAATGCATCTGGTTGATTTTAAAGTTCGCACGCTGGAAGGTTCGGAGGGGACTGCGGCAGGTGTCCGGGTCCTGCTGGATTCGACAGACGGTTCCGAACTCTGGAGCACGACGGGTGTTTCTGAAAATATCATTGAAGCCAGCTGGCATGCCCTGATCGATAGTATTGAATACAAGCTCAGCAAGGACAAGAAAAAGAAGTGAATTTCCCCTTTTTTAAACCGTTTTGCAGCCATTGCCAAATCTTTTAATTGCTGATATAAGCAGCGCGATGAAAATGGCAACTGGAAAACTGGAGCTGGACGGTGTTATCGATTAACAGCCAAAATCCGCAAATGCGCCTCATAAAAAAAGCGGCGGATGTATTGAGGGATGGCGGCGTGATCATCTATCCCACGGATACGGTTTATGGATTAGGCTGCGATCTGTCCAATAAAAAAGGCATTGAAAGAATTTACGAAATAAAAAAAAGAAATAAAAAACGCCCTTTAAGTTTTGTCTGCTCCGATCTGAAGCATATCAGCCAGTATGCCCTGGTGACGGATTACGCTTATAAAACCATGAAAAGGTTTTTGCCCGGGCCTTACACATTCATCCTGGAAGCATCGCGTCTTGTCCCGAAAATGATTTTACCGAAAAGGCCCACCACGGGTATCCGCGTACCGGACAATGAAATTTGCCTGGCTTTAATCCGTGAACTCGGACAGCCGATTATCAGTACCAGTGTACAGACAGAGGATGGAGAAGACCTCGGCAATCCGGCGATTATTAACGAATACTTCGGCAGGGTTGTCGATTTAATTATTGATGGCGGAACGATTGTTCCCGAACCGTCCAGTGTCGTAAGCCTGGTCGATGATGCCATCGAGCTGATTAGAATTGGAAAAGGCGACGTTAGCGCCTTTAAATAAATATACAAGGTTGTGCCGTGCGGGTTTCAGTGCAGGCCGGGATGGATGGTCCCTCCCCTTAAACCCGTGATGAAGGTTGCAGCCGAAAAGGACAATCATGAAACACATTATGCTCGTTAACGCCGTGCACAAGGAACAGATGCGCATGGCCACGGTTGACGAAAAGGGCAAGCTGATTGAATTTAATATTCAAATGGCGGTGCGCGAACCGATCAACGGAAACATCTACAAAGGCAAGGTACTGAAAGTCGAACGGGGCTTGCAGGCCGCCTTTGTCGATTACGGTGGTGTCAAGGACGGTTTTCTGCCGCTTCGGGACGTAAGCCACGAATATTTGACCGAACCGGAAAATGGTCAGCAGGGCGGCAAGCTGCTGCTCAAGCCCGGTCAGGAAATTATCGTACAGGTCGTCCGGGAAGTCATCGGCAATAAAGGCGCACTGCTGACCTCTTATATTTCCCTGCCTGGAAGATACCTTGTGTTGCTTCCCAATAAACTCTGCGGCGGTATTTCACGCAAGATTGAAAGCGAAGAGGACCGGCAGAAAATCAAATCCTTAATGGAACAAATCAAAGTTCCCGAAGATATGGGTTTTATTGTCCGCACCGCCGGCATCAACCGCACCAAACCGGAAATCCAGCGCGACTACCAGTTTCTCATGCGCCTGTGGAAGGATATTTTCACGAAAGCCGAGAGTGCCTCGGCGCCTTACTTCCTTTATCAGGAAACGGACTTCGGCGTGCGTTCACTGCGCGATTACCTGACTCAGGAAATCGACGAAATTCTGGTCGATGAGGTCGAAACCTTTCGCAAAATGCGCGCGTATTTAAAAGCGGTCGCTCCCCGTCATTTACGGATCTTAAAGAATTATAAAGATAAAATTCCGATTTTTGAACGCTATGAACTGGAAGAACAAATCCGCGTGATTTATCAGGAGCGCGTGGAATTGAAATCCGGCGGGTATATCATTATCAATCCTACGGAAGCCATGATTACCATCGACGTCAATTCCGGCCGCGGATCCAATAAACGGAATATCGAAGAAACGGCATTCAAAACCAATGTCGATGCCTGCGATGAAATTGCGCGTCAGCTGCGGTTGCGCGACCTGGGTGGTTTAATCGTCATTGATTTTATCGACATGATTGATAAAAAACATATTGCGGAAGTGGAAAAGGCTTTCAAAAAGGCCCTGAGCGTGGATCGGGCCAGAATTCAGCTTTCCCGTATTTCCAAGTTCGGCCTTTTGGAATTATCCCGTCAGAAGAAACAATCCACCATTCAAGAAATCAGTTACATTACCTGTCCGTACTGCAAGGGCAGCGGGCTTCGGCCTTCTCTGGAATACGCGTCTCTGGGCGCTTTTCGCAAAATCGAATCGGAAGCAGTCAAGGGCATCTACTCGGAATTGAAGGTCAGCCTGCCGCATGAAATCGCGTTATACATCCTGAATAATAAAAGAAGCGAATTGATTAAGTTGGAAGCAAATTTCGGCGTCTGTATCCACATTGAAGGAAAACCGGATATGGCTTGGGATAAACTCGAAATTCAGCAATCGATTAAAGAACAAACGTTGGAGGAAAGCGCGACACAGGATATTTCCCTGCTGAAACTGGCCGAAGATACGGATGTTGATTCGGATACGGATACGGATACGGACCTGGATGTGATTGTCGCTGCGCCTTCCGCTGTGCCCGCTGATGCGGAAACGCCTTCTGCGGAAGATGCGCCTAAAAAGAAAAGCCGCCGCCGTCCGCGACACAGAAAAAAGAAAAGTGCGGCGATTACAACGGAGAGTAGTGTTCCTGATGAGGCTGCCACGGAGATTCTGCCTTCTGTCTTACCGCCCCCGATACCGCGCGCCCAGTCTCCCCGGCTCCCCGTAAAACCGTTGAAAATTGTCAGCGCTCTTCCGGATGAATTTTATCCGGTGGAACTGAGCGGCGACCTGTTTGCACCGGAACCGGATAAAGATGAACCGGAAGATGATAATGGAGAGCGTTAAACACCGACGCCATTCAAATGGCGTCTTGTTGCCGCGTTGCCAAAGGATTTATATCCATGATTGATGAAATTATGAAAGGGCTTTATCGCATCGTCGTGCCTTTGCCGAACAGCCCGCTCAAGGACCTGAATTCCTATGTTATCAAAGGCGCAGACCGCAATCTGATCATTGATACCGGATTTAACCGCAGTGTCTGTTATGAAGCGATGCAAAAGGGCGTGGCGGAGCTGGAACTTGATTTGAGCCGGACTGATTTTATGCTGACGCACATGCATGCCGATCATACGGGGCTTGTAATGCGACTGGCATCGGAAACCAGCAAAATATTTTTCAGCCGGATTGATTCGCTGGTTTTTGACGATGATAAAAGCTGGCAGCCCCTGATCGACTTTGCCGAAATCAACGGGTTTCCGGCTGATGAACTGCAGAAAGCCCTCGCCAGCCATCCCGGCTTCAAATACAGTCCTGAAAAAAAACCTGTTTTCACGCTCATTGAAGACGGCACGGTCATCGAATGCGGTGATTACCGCCTGCAATGCGTGGCCACGCCGGGACATACGCAGGGGCACATCTGTCTGTACGAAAAAGACAAGAAGCTCTTCTTTTCCGGCGATCATGTCCTGTTTGATATCACCCCGCATATCGAATCGTGGGCCTACACCACGAATTCTCTTGCCGATTATATGGCCAGCCTGGACAAAGTGTATGACTTGCCCGTTACCCTTGTTTTGCCCGGACACAGAAATTTCTTTAAGGATTTGAAAGGCAGAATTGATGAACTAAAAATTCATCACCGGGAGCGCGCCGATGAAGTTCTGGATGTTCTGGGAAGCCAATCGCTCAATGCCTATCAAATTGCCGCAGGCATGACCTGGGATATTGATTGCGAAACCTGGGAGGAATTTCCCATCGCCCAGAGGTGGTTTGCCACCGGTGAAGCCATCGCCCATTTACGATACCTGGAGGGCGAAGGCCGGATCGCCAGAAACACAAGTCAGAAGATTATCACCTTCCAGGCGGCCGGCCGGGCGTAAGGTTTCGAATAAGCGTCAATCCAAAGTTGCGATAACGCAGAATCAGGATTAGATTCGATTTGCTTCCGCAATTTTGGATTGACGCTTGAAGAACTAAGCCACGTGTTGTGAACTATGGGGTTTCAATTGGCACAACCCCTCTTTTCGTCATTCCGGGCTCCTTGACTGGCGTATGCCGGTTGACCCGGAATCCAGGAAGTACTTAATAATACTGGATTCCCGCTTTCGCGGGAATGACAATGTTGTTGTTTTCATGTAGTTATGCAAAGCTCTCAAGTCATGAATCGCGTTTCATGATCCATGACTTTTTTCTCCAAAAACATCAGCCGTAAAGACCTCCAGCTTGACTGCCGGATCCTTCCAGCTGTCAGGCGGCAAACCGGCTTTTTGTGAACAAAGCTCCGCGAGAAAGCGGTCCTTGCTCCACCCGGTTTCGGTGGCCACCTGCGGCAGGAACACACCGCGATTCAAAAACCCCTTGCTCGCAATGACACCGTGTTTTCCCAGCTCAATTTCATCCGCGCTCTTGACAACGCGGGGCCTGGACAGGACGGAAATTTCGATGCCAATCTCTGTTAATTCATCGGCCCTGACCGGTTCAAACCGGGGATCTTCAGACGCGGCGGCAATCGCCATGCGACTGACGGTTTGATAAAGCGGTCCGCTGCCCTCGATATTGCCAATGCAACCGCGCAGGGCGCCGTGTTTGGTCAGGGTCACAAAAGCGCCTTCCTCGATTGAGAGCCGGGCGTCGTCGTCAACACAGGCCGGCGCCTTTCCTGTCCGGACAAACGTATCGAGGGTTTCGCGGGCAATCGTCAGGAGCCTTTCCTTCTGTTTCGGGGACAAGCGGTCTGCCGCGCCTCCATCCTTCCTTGCGGCAGGCGTGGCGCGATAGAACGCAACCGATGCGTAGCCGACCACGCTGGCACTGTCGCCGGTTGTTTCCGCTGACGTCGTGTAATTTAAAACTTTCACAAGGTTAAATCCGCGCGCGAGGGCATACAGCATCCCGACCGTGACGACATGAAAACCATCCACCTCCATCCGGCGGGACGCATGACCGTTCCAGAACCCATCGATGTCCATCT
>CAYVFA010000005.1:26091-43656 GCA_964450075.1 uncultured Smithella sp. | reverse complement strand
ATCCCGATTAACTGAAGACCTTTTTGAAGAACTTATCTTTGTCCAATTGTTTTTGCCACAGCCTGTGTCTCTTGACGCTTTCCATTTTCACTTCTTTGGAAATGTTAATAAAACGTATGGCCTGAACGGGTCCCAGACCTTTGATGAGAAGATCGACACCTTTTTCAATTATATTTTCTTCATTCATATATTTTGCATTCTTCATTTTAGATTCTCCTTAAGGCAATATTGCAGGGGATTGCCGCACCATATTTTGAAGCCCGTTTTCAAACACTTCTTCAGCAGTTTATCATCAATTTCTCTCAAGTTAAACCCCGATAAAATTGTTTTGACATCGCTTCCCTCTTCTCTTATGCTTCTTGCCGCACAACGGACATGTAAAAACACATCAAAATAATTTGATAACCCATAAGGAGAAAATTATGTTGAAGACCAGAATGACGGAAATGTTTGGCATCGAGCATCCGATTATGCTTGCCGGGATGAACTGGATTACGGAACCCAAACTGGTTTCTGCCGTATGCAACGCCGGAGGATTGGGACTCTTGGCGATCGCACGCTGCACCCCGAAGGAAACGCGGGAAAACATCCGCCAGATCCGGCAGATGACGGATAAGCCTTTCGGCATCAATCAGATTCTGGTGGGGCCGGGGGCCAAAGAAAATATCGCCGTCGCCATCGAAGAAAAAGTTCCGGTGATCAACTATTCGCTGGGGAAACCCTGGTTTGTGAATGACGTACACGCCTATGGCGGCAAAGTCGTGGGCACCATCGCCATCGCCAAGCACGCGGCCAAGGCCGTGCAACTGGGCTGCGACGCGCTGGTGGTCACCGGCCATGAAGCGGCGGCGCATGGCGCGGCGGCCACATCCATGGTGCTTATCCCTCTGGTGGCATCTATGGTCAAAGTTCCTTTGATTGCCGCGGGCGGATTTTATGACGGACGCGGTCTTGCGGCGGCGCTGGCTCTGGGCGCGGATGGTATTTCCATGGGTAGCCGCTTCATGGTGGTCAAGGAAAGCATGGTTCATGACAATTTCAAAAAACTGTGCATCCAGGCGACCGAGCAGGATACGCTCTACGACAACGTGTTTGACGGCATGGATGGCCGCGTGTTGAAAACCAAAGAAGCCGAAGCGATGACCAAACGGGGCTTCCCGGTGGTGGAAGCCATCAAGGGGGCGCTCCTGGTCAAAAAGCTAATGAATCTGTCTTTTGCCAAATTTGTGGGGATCAGCATTGAAATGCTCAAAGCCGAAGAAGGCCATCCCCTGATGGTGCTGGCGCGCCAGGCGGTGGGCAATATGAAACATCTCAAAGCGCTCAACGAGGGCGATGTGGAAGGCGGCATCCTTTTTGCCGGACAGTGCTGCGGCGGCATTACCGACAACCCGACCACCAAGGAACTGATGGACCGCGTCATGCGTGAAGCGGATGCGGCGCTGGCCAAATTGAACAGTTACAAAGCATAAATAATAAATCCAGATAGCGGCAGGACTGGTCCTGTCCGTCAGGGTGATGATATGCAGTTGATCCTTATTCGTCACGGCGAAACGAAGTGGAATAAAGAGGGCAGGGTTCAGGGGATAAGCGACATTGAACTCTCCGACGCAGGCCTGGAGCAGGCCCGCCTGCTGGCTTTATCTCTGAAAGATTCCGATATCGGCGTCATTCATGCCAGCCCCTTGAAAAGAGCGTATCGGACGGCCGAAATCATCAACAGCTTTCACCAGAAAGAGATAGCCGTTCATCCCGAACTGATGGAGATGGATCAGGGGGATTTTGAAGGTATGTCTTTTAAAGAGTTGATGGCTCGTGAAAAAGAATTTATCCACCGGTGGATTGCCGATCCGGCATCCGTCAGAATGCCGGGTGGCGAATCTCTGATCGACCTGCAAACGCGGGCCTGGCAGCCCATTGAAAAAATTATTGCGAGCGCCCAAAACGCTCTGGTTGTTGCGCACAACTTTACCATTGCCGCGATTCTGTGCCGGCTTCGAAATATCAGCCTGTCCGAATTTCGCACAACGTGCGTGGATACAGCCTCTAAAACCGTGATTCGCTTCCGGAGTGGAGAGGCGCACATTGAGACGATCAATGACATCAGTCATTTGAACGTATCGCCGGATGTCTGAAACCAGGAGAGACGGTTCATGAATGATCAGTTGACTTTCATATTGTCCGAGGATCTGGACCGCAGCAGGCTCAAGGCCATCTATGAAGATCTCTATCCCGTTTATGACGAAATTCTGCACTCGCTCCACCGGCAGGTGCGGACTGTTCTGGAAGCAGGCGGCAGCTTTCCCACCATCAAATATCGCGTGAAACGATTTGAAGCTTACTTTGATAAACTGATTAAAATGTCCCATCACGATCAAGGCAGTGATGGGGCCGTAATTACGGACATTCTGGGTTTGCGCATCGTGTGCCCCTTCCTGGAAGATCTGGATGTTGTCGAAAATCTGATCAAAACCCATTTCAATGTCGTCGAGCTGGAACGAAAGGGATCGCGTCATTCGGTGGGAGAATTCGGTTACGACTCCGTGCATTTCCTGATCAGAATCGATCCCATCTATCGGAAGCGGGATCTGCCCTATACGGCAGGTGTTTGCGAAGTGCAGCTGCGTACGATTCTACAGGACGCCTGGGCGGAAGTGGAGCACGAACTGATTTACAAATCGGACATTAATCTGCCCAATGAATCCATCCGGCGCAAGCTTGCTTCACTCAACGCCACCCTGACGCTGTCCGACCTGATCTTTCAGGAAATCCGGGATTATCAGAAGGAAATCCGGGAACGCGACCGTAAACGCCGTCAGAGCCTGGAAGTTAAACTGGCAACCCAGCCGAGCATCGATCAGGATTTACCTGTTTGTGCGGAAGCAAACATTCAACCGGTTGAACCGGTTGATATCGATTCGATCATGGGGGAGGCGAATCTGGAGAAAGCCTTACTGGCCGCGCTCACGGCGCATAGTGGCGGGCAACTGGAAAACGCCGTCGAGATTTATACGTCGATCCTGCGTTTGAAAATAAAAGACAAGGTCCGGTCGCTTGTTTACAATCACCGGGGCATGGCTTATTTCGCTCTGTCCGATTACCCGCGGGCGATCCGTGATTTCACCAAATCCATCCGCTACGATCCGGAAAACGTGCGTTGTTACAATAACCGGGCGCTGACTTTCCGTGTGGCAAAACACTATGACCGTTCCCTGGAAGATTACGACCGGTCCATTGCCATCAATCCCTGTCTGATCGACGGTTTCTGGGGACGCGCCCAGACAGCCTTTGAAATGAAACTTTATTCACAGGCCCTGTCTGATTGCGAGAAGGCATTAAGCATTCAGAGTGATTTTGCTCCGGCGCAATCCCTGATTAAACGGCTCAACAAATTGATCTTCTAAGGGTCCCTGTGATCCGGCGTTGCCTGGTCATGGATCTGTCGCTGACAGCGGCGCTATTCTCTATTTGTTCATTTTCACGCGGATGCGTTCCTGATATTCGGTGATCTCGTTTCGCAGGATATCCAGATCGGCGATCCGGTCATCCAGTCTTTTTAAGTGGTTGCCGAGCAGTTCCAGAAGCCGTTTGAGCACCTTTTCATTGGATTTTTCATAGGTCCACATGGCTTCGAGTTCCTGCATGTCCGTCAGGGTCATGCCCATGATTTTGAGGCGTTTGATCAGCTTCAAACGCCTCAAATCATCTTCCGTATAAATTCTGCGGCCACCTTCCACCCGTTTGATGGAATTCAGCAGGCCGATTTCTTCGTAATAGCGGATGGTGCGCTGGCTCATGTCCAGTTGTTTGGCGAGCTCTCCGATGGAGGTAAATTCGCTACCCATGGTCGGTTCCTGTTCTTTATGATGCGTTGAATTTTTCTTTGAGTTCCCGCTTCAAAATTTTTCCTGACGGATTTTTAGGCAACTTATCGGCAATAACGATTTTCTTGGGGCATTTGAATCCGGCCAGCTTTTCGCGGCAGTGGGCGATAATCTCCTTGTCGTTAAGCGCGACGCCCTTTTTTGGCACGACAACGGCCGCTACGATTTCTATCCACTTGGGATCGGAAAGCCCGATCACCGCGACTTCTTCAATGCCCGGATACTGGTAGAGCACCTCCTCGACTTCGCGGGACGCCACGTTCTCGCCGCCGGTTTTGATCATATCTTTCTTACGGTCCACGACGGAAAGGTAGCCGTCTTCATCGAAACGGCCCAGATCCCCGCTGTGGAACCAGCCAAACTCGAAAGCCTCGGCGGTTTTGTCCGGATCGTTCAGATAACCCGTCATGACATGACCGGACCGATGAACAATTTCTCCGACCTCGCCCACGGGAACAAATTTTCCGTCGTCGTCCATCAGACGGGTTTCCACGTTCAAGACCGGTTTACCCGCGGAACCGGGCTTTAAAAGCTGATCCTCGGGTTTTAAAATGGTGGCTACCGGACCCATCTCGGTCTGGCCGTAATAGTTCCAGAGCTTCAGTCCGCGGAATGTTACGGACAGCTGCTTGATAATCTCTACCGGCATGATGCTGGCGCCGTAGGCCGCCTTTTTCAAACTGCGGTGGTTGTGGTTTTTAAATTCCGGATGGTTCAAAATCCCGATCCAGACGGTGGGCGGGGCGAACATATGCGTGATTTGATACTTTTCAATCAGCCGGATCATTTCCAGGGGGTCCGCTTTGTGCATGATGACATTGGTAGCGCCGATGTACAGATAGGGCATGAGGAAGCAATGGAGCTGGGCGCAGTGGAAGAGGGGCAGGGCGTGCAGGCTGACATCGTCGGTTTCATACTGGCCGTCGAAAATGCAACTGTGATACTGCGACATCAGCGCCCGGTGCGACAGCATGGCGCCCTTGGGTTTGGACTCCGTTCCGCTCGTGTAGGGAATCTGCACGGTATCTTCCGGGCTGACATCCACCTGGGGTTCGTCGTATGGCATCGCTTCCATTTCGTCCATCAGGTTGAAGAACCCCTCGGGAACGATGGAATCACCCAGTGGGAGAAAACCCCACTTCTCCACGGTGGCAAATTTATCCTGATCCTTGGCGATGATCGGGTACAGGATGTCTTCGATGATGAAGATCTTCGATCCCGAATGATTGATGACGTAGGCGATTTCTTCGGCGTTGAGCATGTAGTTAATGGGAACCTGAATGGCGCCGATTTTGGCCAGGCCGATCATACTGATGGGATAGTAGGGGGAATTGTAGGCATAGATGGCCACCCGGTCGCCTTTTTTGACACCGTAGCTGGTCATGAGGTTGGCAAAGCGCCTGGCCTGCCGTTCGAGATCATAAAATGAAAGTTTCTGCTCACGAAAAATGATAGCGGTTTTATCGCCGTACTTTGTTGCGGCCCTCCGGGCCATATCGCCGATGGTGTCACGGTAACAAATGTTGCTCATGGTTCATGTCCTCTCTTTCATTGATGTTTCTCTTCAAACATCTCTTTGAGTTTGTATTTTTGAATCTTGCCGCTGGCCGTCATTGGAAACTCTTTGACGAACTCCCAATAGCGGGGGATTTTGTGCCGGGCGATTTTCCCTTTACAGAACTCGGCAAATTCTTCCGGTGTTGCCGTCTCTCCATCTTTGAGCTGGACTGCCGCCAGAACCTGTTCTCCGTATTTTTGGTCGGCGATGCCGATGACCTGGGCACTTACGACTTTCGGGTTGGTATAAAGAAATTCCTCGATTTCGCGGGGATAAATATTTTCACCGCCCCGGATGATCATATCTTTGATCCGGCCGGTGACTTTAAAATAACCGTTTTGGTCCACGATACCCAGATCGCCCGTGTGCAGCCACTGATCCTGGTCGATCGTGTGCGCCGTCGCTTCGGCCATCTTGTAGTAGCCCTTCATGACGCAGGCGCTGCGGGTGACAATTTCGCCCTGCGTATCCGCCGGCAGATCAAGGCCAGTTTCCGGATCAATAATTTTGCCTTCGATATCCGGCAGCAGTCGTCCGACGGTGGCGACGCGCAACTCAACCGGATCGTCGCGGCGCGTCATCGTCATGACCGGCGATGATTCCGTCTGGCCGAAGGCAATGACGATTTCGGAACAATGCATTCTGGTATTTACTTGATTCATGGTTTCAATGGGGCAGGGGGCGCCCGCCATAATGCCGGTGCGCAGTGATGTCAAATCATAGCGGTTGAAATCAGGATGGTTCAAAATGTTGACAAACATGGTCGGCACGCCGTTGACGGCCGTGCATTTTTCCCGGGCGATTGTTTCCAGCGCGATTTTCGGATCGAAGGATTCCAGGACGACCATCGCTGATCCGTGATATACGCAGTTGAGCGTGCTCATGACGCAGCCGAAGCAATGAAAGACCGGCACCTGAATCAGCAGACTGTCTTTCTCCGTCATGCCCATCACATCGCCGACCATGCGGGCGTTGTTGACGATGTTGTGGTGCGTCAGCATGACGCCTTTAGGAAAACCGGTTGTCCCGGAGGTGTATTGCATATTGATGACGTCATCATCCGAGAGACTGTTCATCCGGTCATCAAGCTCCTGCTCCGATATTTTCTCTCCCATTTTGATCAGATCGGAAAAATTGAACATGCCGGGTGTATTTTCTTTTTTGCCGATATAAACGATGTTTTTCAAAAGCGGCAGCTTGGCGGAAACCAGATTTCCAGCCTGACTTGTAGAAAGCTCCGGCGCGATGGTGCGGACGGTTTCGTAAAAGCTGGTGTCGCGATAAGCGTCAATTAAAAAAAGCGTGGTGGAATCGGATTGTTTGAGAATGTATTCCAGTTCATGGGACTGGTAGTTGGTGTTGATGGTGACCAGAACCCCGCCAACCATGCCCAGGGCGTATTGCAGATACAACCATTCCGGAACATTGGTTGTCCAGACGGAAACATGATCGCCCTTTTGAATGCCCAGCGCCAGAAGCCCCCTGGCCGTTTTGCGGCACTGCTCATAAAACTCCCGGTAATTATGGCGGACTTGAAATTGGGGTGAAATCAGAGCGGGATTTTCGGGATAACGGCCAGCCGTTTCTTTAATCACATTTCCTACTGTCTTGTTCACAAAATCGGACATAAAAGCACCTCGCCATGGATTTAAGATTATTATTACAGAGCCTTTGTCTGATGATTGATCAGATAAGCCCCACGCGTAATTTGGGATAAATGATATTTTAATTCCACTTAACGTAAACTGGGTTGAGTATAGCTGAATTTTATATTCTGTCAATAAATTTCAATCAATAGTGTCAGAAAAAGATCCAACAAGAAATAAAAACCGCATGTCGAAGGCATGCGGATTTTATTTAAACATAAGCAATATCGGTATATTAGGGTCTATTAATGGCGGGGCGGGGCGATCCGGACAATTCTTTCCCCTTCCAGCATGGATATGGCGTTGACCGGACAAAAGTGCGCACAAATGCCGCAGCCGATGCAGCGGTCCGGATTTCTTTGAGCCTTTTGATCTTCATTCAGGAAAGCGGCTCCCGTATGGCATTTCTTGACACACGTCCCGCAGCCGATACACTGATCGGTATCGACGACTGCCAGATAATTGGTGGCGTTGGTAATCGGCGCAATCATCTTGGCAATGGAATTGCCGCAACAGCAACTGC
Organism: uncultured Smithella sp.; assembly: GCA_964450075.1. Lineage (GTDB taxonomy): Bacteria > Desulfobacterota > Syntrophia > Syntrophales > Smithellaceae > UBA8904. Next base: position 36,045 of record CAYVFA010000005.1, on the reverse strand, counting down.
AGCAATTACAAATACTGGTTTCTTCCTTGGATGTATCGAAATTGGGATGGTAGGCTTTATGCACCAGTCCGTCTGCTTCGGCTCTCTTTAACACTTTGATCGCTTCTTCCTTTGTCACCATTCTTGAAAACCCCTGCTCCGATGTAAAACGGGCTGATTTGCCGAAGCTGAAGCAGTTCTCTCTTTCCTTCGTCTGCTGGCAGGGATGGCCTTCCACATCCTTATGGTGTCTGCAAAAACAATGTCCCAGTGCAATTTCATCGAATTTCTGGATCAGATCCTCAACGTGCTGCGAGGGCACAATTCTATCGATGGGCGCTCCGATGCTTTCATTGATAATAATTTTAACTTTTTCATTTTTAGGCTGGTTGTTGAGAAGGGGAACCGTTCTGTCGATCGGCGGAATGGTTAAGAGAAAGGGAACCAGCGTGTCATAATTTTCCTGAACCATCGTCTTCAACTCATCGAGCAACCGGGAAAACAGCGCGGATATTTTCTTGCTTTCATCGTTTACCACCAGTTTTCCCATGAAGTAGTATTCAAATGTTCCCACATTCATGAGCGGCAGCAATTTATAAATCATCACGCCTTTGCTGTTGGGCTGATTAAAGATAACTCCTCTTTTGGCTAATCCGCTTACCTTTTTTAAAATATCTTCTTCGGATAACTTGCTCGATGCTTTGAGCTGATCCATGGTCTGAGATTTCTTCTCTGTGAAAGCGGCGATGAAATCAACCTCGTCTTCCAGGATGAAATGCTTTAACAGTTCAATCAGGGTTTCCGTAACCGGTAAGGGCGTTCCGCCGGCTTTGCTGACGACTTCCGCGGCTTTTTTGTACTGATCATTAATATTCATTTTTCACATCCTTTTTGAAGAGTTTTTGTATTCGGGTTCTCTCCAGGAAGACTATTTCAGCCCCTTGAAGGTTTCAATTTGTTCCGAAAGCCAGCTGGCCCAGTTTTCGATTCCCGCGCCTGTTTTACAGGACACCTCCAGAATAATGATGCGTGGATTCAAAGCCATCACGCGTTTGCGAAGGGCCGACAGGTCAAAATCGCTCAGCGACAGGTAATCCATTTTATTGATGAGCAGCAAATCGCAGATTGAAAACATCAGAGGGTACTTCAGTGGTTTATCGTCGCCTTCGGGAATACTCAGAATCATGACGTTTTTATGGGCACCTGTATCAAACTCCGCAGGACAGACCAGATTTCCGACGTTTTCGATGATGACGCAATCCAGATCAGTAACCGGCAGGGCGTCAATTCCCTGCGTCACCATGGTTGCGTCCAGATGGCAGAATCCTCCCGTCCGCAGCTGAACAGCATGAATGCCCTGGGCGGCAACCTTTTCGGCGTCAACTTTCGATTCAATATCCGCTTCAATGACGCCTAACCGCACCTTGTCTTTTAAGTGAGTAATCGTTTGAAGAATCAAGCTGGTTTTACCCGATCCCGGCGAGGACATGAGGTTTAAAAGCAGGGTTCGGGTATGGCGGAGCCGCTCTCTGACGCCTTCGGCTACTTTGATATTGTCCGCCAGAATTTCCTCCTTGACTTCGATCATTCGAACTTCATCCACTATTGCACCTCCATATCCTTGATGTAGTATTCCCTGCCCGAAATCAGCGTTCCTTCCGTCTGTCCGCAATTCGGACAGACCAGATCGCCCAATTTGGCCGCCTCTGCCTCATAAGACTTGGAGCAGCCGTTGCACTGCACCATGATCGGCATGCGTTCGATGACCAGTTTTGCGCCCTGGGCCACGGTGTCTTTGCTCAGATAATCAAAATAGCGCTGAATCCACTCATCTTCTAGATCGCTGAGCTTTCCGATCTGCAGATAAACCACCGTCACGCGCGTCACGTTGTTCATCAGAGCGTGTTTCAACACAATCTTCAAAATGCTTTCGGTGACGGGAAGTTCATGCATGTTTTTACCTTATTTCAATTCTTTCAAAAACGCTTGTTCGATTCGGCGGAAGTCCACTTTCCCCGCAGCGGTCCGGGTGATGGATGGGACAATTTTAATGCGGCGGGGCATGGCGTAAGGCTCAAGCTTTTCTGAAATCATTTTTTTGAACTGCATTTCGCTCAGATCGCAGGCAATCAGAGCGGCAATTACGCTTTCGCGTCCTTTTGGGGCGGGGAGGGCAATAACCACCGCATCGCGCACCGTTGGCAAGGTCAGAATTTTATTTTGTATGTCCTGTAAATCAACCCGTTTCCCAGCCACCTTGATGATGCCGTCGGCGCGTCCCAGAAGAATAAACCGGTTGTTTTTATCCGGTTTGGCCTCATCACCGGTGATACAAAAACCATCGGTGTCTTTTTCCATTTCGGGGGATGTAAAATCGGAACGCACGGCCAATCGCGTGCCGGCCAATTTCCAGGATACAACATCGGTGGGCTGCCAGCTGTCCGTGTTTTCGCTGATGCTGCGCGTTGCAATGCCGCCTGTTTCAGTCGATCCATAAATTTCATGGATGCCCAGGCCGGTTTTTTTAAAGAAATACGCCGCGTCGGTGCGGTTTAACGGCCCGGAAGAAGAAAAAGCGACTTTGAGCGAGGGCGCGGACAAATCATCCACTTTTAAAGACCGGTAGTGAATCGGGACGCTCACCAGCACGGTGGCCTTGTGCCGGTTCATGGTCGAAATGATTTCCTGCGGGAAGGTGTAAATTTCCGGCAAGACCCTCGCCTGGGCGAGAAACGGCGTCAGGATGGAGAAAAGCAAACCGTAAATGTGATAAGGCGGGACGGTGGCGATGAAGAGGTCTTTGTCGGTCAACTCAAATTGATTCCGCAGGTAAACGGCCTCGGCCAAAAGGTTGCGCGGCGATTTGGACCATACTTTAGGTTTACCGGTTGAGCCGCCCGTGAAAAGCTTTAAAAAAGGTTGATCCGGATCCCGCAAGCTTTCCGGATGCAAATCGGCGGGATTTCCTGCGCGGGGTGTGATGATTTCCACACCGGGCATCTCTTCGGGGTGATCGGCAATGGCGGCGTCAAATCCTGTCGCTTCCTGCATTTCCATTATGGCATTGGAAGAAAAGGAATGAGGCAGAATTAATATGCAGGCGCCGGCAAGCGAGGCCAGAACGGAGGCGGCGACCACCGCTTTATTTTCCGTACAAAGGCAGACAGCCTTTTCCGTGCCGCGCCGGGATAAGGTTTTCTTCAAACCGGCGGCCAGTTCATAAATTTCGCCATAGGTGTGCCCCGAATAAGTGAATTCTTTCCGGCACAGCGTTTTCGACGGTGTTAGAATTTTCGGATAAGCATTGACAAACGGGCTTTTTTCTAGGGTCATAGTGATCAAACTTACGAAATATGATTCATCATCTTGTATAAGAAATAAATAAAAAAAGCAACGTGGGTTTTCAAGAGTCATCCATATTTGGATTTTCTTGAGGCGATGCCTTTGACGCCGAAATATTTTTCATTGACTTCTGAATGGTTTTCCCATTAATTCAAGCAAAAAAGAGGGTGCAGGCTGATGGTTGATATTGAGGCGTTGATTCCGCATCGCGAACCGATCAAAATCATCACGGATGTCATAGCGTTTCAGGGTGATTCGGGTATTACCGCCGCCGTGGTCAATGAAAACTGGCCGCTTTATGATGGACATGCGGTGAACCCGCTGGTCTTGATTGAAGCCATTGCCCAGACCTCCGCCATTGTGGAAGGTCATAAGCGGATGCTTCAGGGCAAAAGCGGCGTCAAGGGCTGGCTTGTCGGTATCAAATCGGCCGAATTTTTCACAGATGTCCTTCGGCTCGGTACGCGAATCACGGTATCTGTCAAAAGTTTATATGCCATGGAAAGTTACGGTGTGATTGAAGGCATTGTGAAAGCGGGTGATGACATTCTGGCCACGGCCGTGCTTCAAGCCATTCGTCTCAATGATGATGTATAAAAACCATAAAGGAGCAAAATACGATCATGGATGAAAAGAAGATAGCCATTGTAACGGGGGCCAGCCGGGGTATCGGGCGGGCAACAGCGGTGGAGCTGGCCGTAAACGGTTACTATGTTGTGATCAATTACAACGCGAGCGAGGCGGCGGCTGCTGAAACGCTACTGCAAGTTCAAGCTGCCGGAGCCGCCGGTGAAATACGGAAATTCGACGTTGCCAACGCAGAAGAAGTCAAAGAGGCGCTGGCCGGAATCGTCGAGGAACATAAGAGAATCGATGTTCTGGTCAACAACGCCGGCGTCACCGCAGACGGTCTCTTCATGATGATGGGGGAAGACGAATGGCACCGTGTTATTGATACAATACTCAACGGGTTTTATAATGTGACAAAGCCCGTTCTGCGCGAAATGGTCCGGAAGAAACGCGGCGCCATTGTATCGGTTTCTTCCATATCGTCCATGATTCCCAACCGGGGTCAGGCCAATTATGCCGCGGCCAAAGCCGGGCTCAACGCCGCTTCGCGTTCGCTTTCCAAAGAAGTGGCACGCTTCGGAATTCGCGTGAATGTGGTCGCGCCGGGTCCCATCGAAACGGATATGCTAAGCAGCATGCCTCTGGATAAAGAAACCATTAAAAATATGATCCCGATGGCGCGGGTGGGAAAACCCGAAGAAGTTGCCCGTGTCATCCGCTTTTTGTGCTCCGACGATGCTTCCTACATCACGGGTCAGGTTATCTCCATTAACGGCGGTATGTATTAGTGAGATTCAGTGCTGTGGTGATGAAAAAAACAGGTCTGTTTTTGTTGCTTCTACTCATGGTCATGCCGGTTGCCGTCCGGGCGGACGATTTTGAACGTTTGCGTAAAGAATCGGCGCGGATTACGACGATGTCCGCCGATTTTGTGCAAAAGAAGTCTATGAAAATTCTGTCCAAGCCACTGGTTTCCGAAGGAAAGTTTTTTTATGCCGCCCCTTCTTCCATCCGCTGGGAATATCAAAAACCCCTCAGAAGCGTGATCATCTCCGGCCCGGGGACGACCCGGCATTATATCGCCTCCGGGGGTAAAATGATTGAAGATAAAACCGGCGGTGCGCAGGCGATGAAAATTGTTTTTGACGAAGTGGCCGGTTGGATGAGCGGCAAATTTAATTCCAATTCCGCCTTTACCGCCACCCTCAAGGAAGGACCCGTCACACAGATTACGCTCAAGCCGTCAGGAAAAAACATGGCTGGCATGATTGAAAAAATTGAAATTACGATTTCCCGAAAAGACAGGTTTGTTCAGTGCGTGCGAATTGTGGAGGGTGCAAACGCCGAAACCCAAATTAACTTTCAGCATGTTGTCCTCAATAAAGGCATTCATTCTTCCGTGTTTCAGGAAGTTCAATGAGAGGCCTCCTTGCTTTAATAGTCTCTTTTTTGATGGTGTCGTGCGCGGCATTACCGCCGGTATTATCGCCTGCCGGGCCCGCGGAAAAAAACATCTTGTGTCCTTCCCCATTTCCTGCAAAAAAAACACGTTTCATCCACACCATTGACGTGCGCACATCGGGTGAAACGAAAGCCATCATGATCGGCGTGACACTTATGGATCCTTTTTCGAGAACGATATCCTGCGCCCTGATGAGCGCGGAAGGCATGACGCTTTTTGAAGCCTTGCGGGGGCCGGGGGGTATGGTCGTCAGCCGGGCTTTCCCGCCCTTTGATGGTGCAGACTTTGCCGTCAATATGATGGACGATATCGAATTGATATTTTTATCCCCGCAGGGTTTGGTTGCAAAAAAAGGTATTTCAGCCGAAGGCGATTCGATCTGTCGCTGGCACAAAGCGCAGGGGGGCTGGATTGATGTGTCAGAAGGTCGTGACGGGCGTATGAAAGTTCATCGTTATGCGGAAGGCGGTGGTTTGAAACGTGTCGTGACGTTGGCCGCAGACGCAGCCAATCCCTATTCCACCATTTTGCTTCAAGCGTCGGATCTGGTCCATTACACACTGGTCATGACGATGATTCAATCCGAGGCAGTAAAAGACGAACCCGGACTTAAGGAATAATGGCCATGGCTCCATTCACGAGACACCCCATTGAAGGAAAAAATATTGTTGTGATCGGCGCGGGCGTCGGCGGTCTTTCCGCGGGTATTTTGCTGTCGCTTCTGGACTACCGGGTCACGATTGTGGAAAAAAACCGGGAGCCGGGGGGTCTGGTGCGTTCTTATGCGCGTCGGGGCATCGATTGTCCTGTGGGTGTGCATTATGTTGGCGGGCTGGATGCGGCCGAGCCGCTGGGTAAAATGTTTGACGTCCTGGGTATTGACGTTGCGGATTTGTTTTACCGGATGGGGGATGACGGCGTCATTGACCGTTACATTTTTGATGATTTTGTTTTCGACCTGCCGGTTGGTTTGGATGCCTATGAAAAAAATCTGCGCCAGGCCTGTCCGAACGATAGCGCCCAGCTAGATGCGATCATGAAAAATTTACGCCAGATTGCCGGTCAGATGAAGGAGGCGTCCTTTTTTTTCAAGCAGGGAGATCCCTTTCAAAATATGGATCATTTCCGACCGATGGGGGAGTTGCTCAATGACCTTGCGGTGTCCCCCCGATTACGTGCCATCCTGGCCGTGCCTTGTCAGCTGATCGGCGTTGAACTTGCCGACTGTCCGGTGATCTTTCACCACATGGTGGTGGCCGGATATTTGTTTTCATCGTGGCGGTTAAAAGACAGCGGCGCCAGAATGGCGGATGTCTTTGCTTCACGTTTTGCACAACTGGGCGGCCGGCTTATGGTGAATCAATCCGTGCAAAAAATTAACCTGGAAAATGGCAACGTGGCCTCCATCAGCCTAAACACGGGCGAAGATTTGCCTGCGGACGCAGTCGTGGCGGCGATCCATCCGAAAACCGTTCTGGGATTGCTTCCGGAGGGTGCTCTGCGCGCGTCTTTGCGAGAAAGAATTCTGTCACTTCAGGAAACGGAAGGCGTCATGGGCGTACAGGCAAGCATAAACGCCGCCGCGCACGCTGTCATCCCTCACAATATTTACCGATTGCACTGCAACGAGGGTGGTTTCATTGAAGACGGAATTTTTTATCAGATCAGGCGCGGCTCCGATCATCAATCCAATTTATTATCCATCATTACCCGATCTCTTTATCGCGATTGGCGTCGCTGGGAAAATACATTAACGGGGAAGCGCGGGCCGGCTTATCAGGAGCAGAAGCTGATGATCGCCCATAGCCTCTTAAGAAAAGCGGAAGACCTATTCGGTCCCCTGAAAAATTTGCAGATTCTGGATGTCTTCACGCCCTTAACGCTGCGCGATTGGGTTAATTGCCCCGAAGGTTCCTGCTACGGGGTGTTGCGATCCGCCGGCCAATTGTTAAAAATCGCCTCTTTAAATAACCTTCCTATCGGCGGGCTTTGTCTGGCTGGGCAAAACGCAATGGCGCCGGGGGTTCTGGGCAGCATCCTGGGGTCCTTTAACGCCGCGAGGCAGCTCATCGGCCATGGACGTTTTGTCCGGGAGTTTCAGCGGCAACTCTAATGCTGGACGGCAACATGGATTTGTGATAATTTCCGCGGCGCTTTTGGTTTGGAGACGAAACCCTCCGAAGCTTGCGCGAAAAATTGTAAATTGATGAACTCGACAAAAGGACTCGCATCCGTCATTCCCGCGCAGGCGGGAATCCAGAACTTACCGGATACCGGTTTTTACCGGTATAAAAAAACTTGGTTTTTCGACTTTTTGCGAGACCATCAATATTGAAAATTAAAGGAGTTGTCCAAAATCAATGACACGCGAAGATATTGAAAAAGAAGTCCGCAATATATTTCTGAGGGAGTTTGAAGTTGAAAATCCGGAAATGGATGTCAATCTTCGGGAAGCCTATGGTTTTGACAGCATTGATGCTATTGAACTGTTACTGGAAATCGAAAAGTTTCTGGGTTCGGAACTGACGCAGGATGAAAAAAAGCTGGCGATGGATATCCGGACCATGAAGCAGATTATTGACTATATTGAAATGCTGGCCAAAAAACGCAAAACGGCGACGGAGAAATACTAAATGACGGAACGCAGAGTCGTTATTACCGCTTGTTCAGCCATATCACCCATCGGACACGGCAAAGAACAAATCGTTGAAAGTCTTTTAAAAGGCGTTTCCGGCGTGACAACGCTTCGCGAAGATGAACTGATCAGCCGTTTTATTCATTCCCGCGTTTACGGTACGGTCAGCTATCCGATCGTGTATGATTTTGCAAGGCAGCATCGCAAAACGATGGGACCGGTTGCTTATTACGCCTGCCAGGTGGCCAAGGAAGTGCTGGCGCAGGCTGCACTTCCCCCTGAATTTGTTACGGGGGGCCGACTCGGTATTGCGTTTGGTTCGATTCACGGCTCTCCCACGGTTCAGCGGGATATTTACAAAATATTTTTTGAGGCAAAAGATAAAGCGACTTATCAGGGCATTGGCGCCGTCGATTATCTGAAATCCATGGTCCATACAACCGCCGTCAATATTTCCAAGATGTTCGGCATCACCGGCCGCATTATTGCTTCCGGAACAGCCTGCACCACGTCGAGCCAGTCGATCGGCTACGGCTATGAGGCCGTCAAGTACGGCTTGCAGGATGCCATGCTCTGCGGTGGCGCGGATGAATATGATACCATTACGGTGGCTGTTTTTGATAATCTGCTGGCGTGTTCCACCGCTTTTAATGATGAACCCGGGCGCACCCCCCGTCCATTTGACCGCGCGCGCGACGGTCTGGTGGTTGCCGAAGGCGCAGGCGCCGTCATGCTGGAGGAATACGAATTTGCGAAGAAACGCGGCGCGACGATTCTGGCCGAAGTAATTGGCTTTGCCTGTAATTCCAATGGCGGCGATTTGATCCTGCCCAATCTTGACGGCATTACCAAAACGCTTCAATTGAGTCTGGAAAATGCCAAAATCAACGCCTCCGATGTTGACTTGATCAGCGCTCACGCGACGGCTACCAAAATGGGTGATATTATTGAAGCGCAGGCCATGGGCGCTGTTTATGGGAAAAATCCCTTTGTGGTGGCCCTCAAAAGTTATATGGGGCATACCATGGCGGCGTGCGGCGCTATTGAGACGGTCATGACGCTTCACATGATGCAGGAAGGGTTTATCGCGCCGACGCTCAATCTTGAAGATATTGATGAGCGCTGTGCGATGATTCATCACGTCTCGAAGCTCATCGAACAGCCTGTTAAAATTGCGGCCATCCAGAATTTTGCATTTGGCGGCGTCAACACCAGCCTGCTCATTCGAAAGTCGATCTGAAAGGACCATGGCCATTCTTCGCCTCATAAAACACGGCATCGATTTTTTTCTCACGCTGCTTTTATGGGCTTACTTTACGGTCGGTTATCTTTTTGTCCTGCTGTTGTTATTTGTGCCGTCTTATATCCAGATCAAAGACAGCGCCGCCGTTTTACAAAAAATGAACCATATTCATTTGAAATGTTTTTTTGCCTGGTTGCGCTTTCTGGCGCCCCGCACGACCTTTAAAATCGATCAGGAGGTCAGCGGCCTCAGGTCTTCCATTATTGTTTGCAATCACGTTTCTTATCTGGACCCAATCTTGCTGGTATCCCTGTTCCCCCGACAGACAACGATTGTTAAAAATACTTTTTTCAGCGTGCCCATTTTCGGCTGGTTTTTGAGAAAGGCGGGATACGTTCCTTCTTCCCCTTCCGAAATGTATGGTCCCGCGATGATTCAACATCTGGAGGGCATTCGCCGTCATCTGGCGGCGGGTGGTAATCTGTTTGTCTTTCCAGAAGGCACACGCAGCCGCAGCGGCAAGATCCTGCCTTTCAACAAAGGTGTGTTCAGTATTGCACGATATTGCAAGACGGGATTGCAACTGGTATTGATCCGGGATACCGACCGGCTGTTTTGTCCCGGCGCATTTTCCTTCCGGATGCGCGAAACTCATACCATTGAACTGGAATTGATTGCATCGCTTGCCCCGGATTATCAGGCAAAAGATTTTTCGATCGGCGC
>CAYVFA010000005.1:4850-25991 GCA_964450075.1 uncultured Smithella sp. | reverse complement strand
GGTTTCTGGAGGAAAACGCGGACCCCTTTATCCATAATGACCTTTGCTTTGCCGTTCAGGCTGTAACCGCTCGAGAGTATGGCCCTCACGGATGGATTGATGGCTTTGATCCGGTCGTAGGTATCGCTGCCGCTCATTTGCGGCATGATCATGTCGATGATGACCAGATCAATATCCGCATATTTCTCTTCGTAAATCTTTACGGCTTCTTCGCCGCCCCCTGCCGTGATGATGGTATAGCCCAGTTCGTTTAAAAGCCGGCTCGTGACTTCGGTGATGACGGCTTCATCGTCCACCAGCAGAATCGTTTCCCGTCCGCCCATCAATTCAGACTCTACCGGCGCATCGGATGCGATTGCTTTTTCCGAGACGGGCAGGTAAATATTGAAAGTCGCCCCATGCCCTTTTTCGCTATAGACCGTGATGACCCCGCCGTGGCCTTTGATAATACCATAAGCGGAAGCAAGCCCCAGGCCGGTGCCCCGCCCCATTTCCTTGGTGGTGAAAAAAGGATCAAATATTCGCTGCCGTGTTTTTTCATCCATGCCCACGCCGGTGTCGGTAATCGACACTTTGACATAATGCCCGGATTTTAAACCATGCTGATTAGCCGTGGTTTTATCGAAGAAGATGTTTTCCGTTTCCAGATAAAGAGAACCGCCGCCAGGCATGGCCTGCCAGGCGTTGACAAATATGTTCAGCAGGACTTGTTCTATCTGACCCCGGTCTGCTTCGACGGTCCGGAGCGATTCGCTGTATTTCTCAAAAATTTTAATTTCTTTTCTGGTTCTGCCGAAGAGGTTGATGGATTTGTTAATTAAATCATTGAGGTCGGTGGTGACGATTTCGTAGCGTCCCGCGCGGGCAAAACCCAATAACTGCCTGGTCAGACCGGCGCCGCTTTGCACCAGGAACTGTATCGATTTGAGCTGTTCGTAATAGGGGTGTTTTGCTTCCACTTCCAGGAGCATCAGCGAGGTGTAACCCTGGATGCCCATCAGCAGGTTGTTGAAGTCATGGGCGATGCCTCCGGCCAGTGTGCCGATGGCCTCCATCTTCTGGGCCTGATAAAGCTGTTCGGTTAGTTTGTCGCGTTCTTCTTCCATTTTGAAGCGTTCCGAAACATTCCGGGAGATGCCGCGGAAACCGGTAGGTGTGCCCGTCGCGCTGCGGATCAGGGACGCCGACATTTCCTGATGGGTGATGGTGCCGTCGGTGTTGATAAATTCACAATTTACCATCCGGACGGGCATCCCGGTTACATAAATCTGCTCGAAGGTTTTACGGATTCTCTCCGCCATGTCCGGTTTCATGAATTTTGTATAATTTGTGTTCACGAATTCTTCCCGGCGGATTCCGACACAACTGACCGGTTTATTGAAAAAAGTAATGTGACCGTCCAGATCCGTTTCAAAATAATCGTCTTCAATACTTTCAATGATCGTCCGATACCGCTCTTCGCTTTTGTGCAAGCGTTCCTCCTGTTCCCGATGCAGCGTCATGTCCACGGCCATCGAACGGCTCATGACGAAGTTGCCTTGGTCGTCCCGGATGGCTGACGCCGTCACGAGGACGGGAAAGGTTGAGCCGTTTTTGCGGAGCATGTCATATTCCACATCGGTTACGAGGCCTTGCGCTTTTAACCGGACAAACGCGGTTGAAAATTGATCCCGACTGGCATCCGCCAAAAGGTTGTTATAGGGTTTGCCGATCAGTTCTTCCCGTGTGTAACCCAGCCAGGCCAGTTCCGTATCGTTTATCCGGACAAGGTTGCCGCTTGCATCGACGGAGTGATAACCGCAGGGGGCGTTATGATAAAGATCATGGATTTCCTTTGCGGATGCGACCAGATCCTCTTCGATCTGACGCCTTTTCTGCTGCTCGACAGAAGCGATTTGCCCTCTGGCGATGGTGTAAACGATGGCGGCAAAGATGGACAGAAGAATCAGCATGACCATGATGAACCGATTCCGGAAGCTTTGCATCGGGGCCAGTACGGTATCTTCCGGTGTGGCGACAACAATCGACCAGAGTGTGCCGCCTGTTTTAATCGGCATGTAAACGGCATGTTTTTGAACCTTGGCGATCATAATGGGGCCGGGTTTGTCAAAGGTATAGGTGGTGACGCCTTTTTCACCGTTCATCATCTTCCGGGCCATAGCGATGATGTCCGGGAAGTCTTTGCAGTTGTCCATGACGGAATTTCCGGTATGGCCGGGAATAGGGCAGTAAATTTCTATGCCTTTGGCGCTGATCATCCACGCATAGCCCGCGTTTTCAACATTGATGCCTTTCAGATATTTCAGGGCCAGGCTGTCAAACGATATGAGGAGGCCCAGCGTGCCGTCAAATGTGCCGCCGCGGTAAACCGGCACATGAAGAGCAATGCCTTTCATACCCTGAACGGCAGTAAAAACATCGCTGACCACGGGCTTTTTTGTATGTAAAATTTCCCGGATGTGTTCCTGTCCAGACAAGTCGGTTCCTATTATGTTGGGGGTATCAGGATAAGAATAGATAATTCTGCCCCGGGCATCGATGCGCGTCACGCCCAGAATTTCGTCGGACGATATTTTCTGGAAGGATTGTATCAACGCCATGCCATGATTGTTCATCTGGATAATGCCGTTTTCATGCGCCAGATAATTCAGGATTTTGAAGTGCTGGTTAAATGATTCTTCAATGCCGTTGGCCGCCAGTCCCGCGTAAACCATCTGGCGGTTATTCAATTCCCGGATGGTTTGCTTTTTAACTTCGTTGTAAATGGAGAAAAACAAGGCCAGGCAGATCACCGCGCTGATGGCCAGAAACATAATCTGTTTTTTGTATGACAGCATAAAGCCTCATAAAATATTTGATGATTCCGTGTTCTTCGTCTTTCCGGTGCAAAAAGTATAGAAAGGATACGCGGGCAAGTCAAAATAATATTTGTTTGACTTTTCGGACTGCCCATTTTAGGTTTCGAACAACCGGAAGCAAAATGAGCACAACAGGCCTGAAAAGTATGATGGATAAAAAAAAGCGTATTGTTATTACAGGGATGGGAACGAAAAACGCCATTGGCAACGATGTCGCGCAATTTGCCGTTGCTTTAAGGCAGGGTGTCTGCGGCATTTCGGAGATTGACCTGTTTGATACGAGTGAATTTCGCACTCATAAAGGCGGCCAGATTAAAAATTTTAATCCCCGTCAACACATTCCCCCTGAATTTTCGCTCAAGCGAATGTCGCGGGCCGATCAGCTTTCTTTTGCCGCAACAATGGAGGCCCTGACCGATGCCGGGCTTTATCCTTTGCCGGAAGCCATGAAAGAAGACATGGGGGTGGCCATTGGCGGGGGTGCAGGCGGGCTGTTCGAGGCGGAGAATTTTTATGCGGAGCTGCTGAAAAAAGGCCCCGAGCGATCGAAATATTCCCGGCTTTCCACCCTCTTTTGCGCATCGTCCGCCGATCGGATTGCGTCCAATCTGGGACTTCTCGGACCGAAGACCACCTTGATGACCGCCTGCTCTTCCGGCGCCAACGCGCTGGGTTATGCCAGGGATATGATCGCCAGCGGCCATGCCGGGATCATGCTGGCCGGCGCCGTCGAACCGATGTGCCGGATCACATACGCCGCTTTTAATGCCCTGAAATCCGTCGATGAAGATGTCTGCCGACCCTTTGACAGGAATCGCGCGGGCCTTTCTCTGGGTGAGGCGGCGGCCATACTGGTTTTAGAACCGTTTGAGGCGGCCCTGGCGCGCGGAGCAAAAATTTACGGCGAACTTCTGGGCTACGGAGTCACCTGTGATTCATTTCATATGACGGCTCCCGATGAAAAGGCCTCCGGAGCCGTGCGTTCAATGCAGGCGGCGCTGAAGGACAGCGGCCGATCCATTAACGATATTGATTACATCAACGCCCACGGGACCGCTACGCCGGCCAACGATGTGACGGAAACGAAAGCCATCAAGGAAGTGTTTGGTTCGCGTGCCTATGCTATTCCGGTGAGTTCAACAAAATCCATGCACGCCCATCCCCTGGACGCGGCGGGCGCGCTGGAAGCGATTGTCAGCCTGCTGGCGCTGACGCACGGTTTTATTCCACCGACGATCCATTCTGAGGCGCGCGATCCCGAATGCGATCTGGATTATGTCACGGAAGGCGTGCGTGCGAAAGACCTGCGGTTTGTTCTTTCCAATTCTTTTGCGTTTGGCGGCAACAATACCACGGTTATTTTCGGCAAGTATGAAGGGCGGGGTGCGGTTCATGGATAATCATGGTAACCCATCAGACAACCAGCGCATTGTCGTGACCGGCCTGGGGCTCGTGACACCGCTGGGTGTGGGCAAAGAAGATTTTTCCCGGAGGCTTTTTGAAGGTGTCTGTGCCGTTGACACGGTGAAAGCGTTCGATACAAGCGCCGTGACATCACATCTGGGGGCTGAAGTGCGCGATTTTACGCCGCGCGATTTCATCTCGGTGAAAAATTTGCGGCGGATGGATAAGACGTCGCTCCTGACGGCGGCTTCAGCGCGTCAGGCGCTCGATGATGCGGGCATGGTGGTCACTCCGGAAAATCGCGACCGCATCGGTATTCTTCTGGGGACGGCATTCGGAGCGACGGATGTCACGCGTCAGGTTGCGGACACGCTGATCGGTGAGGGCCCCTCTTCGGTTAATCCGATTCTGGTGCCCAATACGGTGATGAACGCGCCGGCGTCACACGCGTCCATTGAACTCGGATTTCGCGGCGTCAATATTACGGTCACGCATTTTGCCGTTTCCGCCGAAACCGCCATCGCTTATGCCGCCTCCGAAATCCGGCGCGGCGCGGCTGATGTGATGTTTACCGGCGGAGTAGATATTTTATCAAAATTTTATTATGAGTCCCTGTCCAAATATCGCGGCGTGTCTCCGGATGACGGAGGGCAGGAAGGCGCCCGGCCCTTTGACACGGAGCGCAACGGTTATGTGGCCGGAGAAGGCTGCGGCATCCTTTGCCTGGAGAGCCTGGCCTCAGCGAAACATCGCGGCGCGAAAGTTTATTGTGAAATTACCGGTGCCGGGATGGGGGCGTCGCCCGCAAAGCCTACGGATTGGCCGAAGGAAACGGGAGGCATCAAACGGACCCTCCAGCGGGCCTTGAATAACGCGGGTATTGTTGTTGCGGATGTCGCTGCGGTGATGGCGGCAGCCAACGGCAGCCGGGTTTTGGATCAGGTGGAAGCGAACGCCTATGATGAATTATTCGCTTCCTGTAAGCAAAAGCCGCTCGTTACATCCATCAAAGGCGCGATCGGCGAGAGCTTTTCCGGCGGCGGGATTCGGGCTTGCGCTCTGGCGCTATCTGTGGAAAAAGGATGCCTGCCGCAGACGGTTGGACTGTTAAGACCTCTGGCATCCATGAATTTTGTCATGGGGGATAAAAAAGAGATGAAGATGAAACACGCGGTTTTGTCCGGTATTTCGTTCGGCGGGACTTACGCATATCTGGTTTTAAGTCATTGTGAAAGTTAAAGGGGATCAATGATGAATATCGGGGAATGGATCAGCAAACGGGCGATGGTTGCGCCGGATAAACCGTTTCTGACGGAAAAGAATAAAACATACAATAACCGGCAGTTCAACCATCGCGTCAATAAAACGGCGCACGCGCTGGAGCGGTTAGGCCTTAAGAAAGGCATGCGTATTGCGCTTCTGATGTCGAATTCCAGCGAGTTTTTGGAAATATTTTTTGCCTGCGCCAAGAACGGCATTGTGATGGTGCCGCTGAATTTCCGTCTGGCCGTGCCGGAACTGTTGTATATCATCCGCGACAGCGCGCCGGGACTCCTCATTTACTCATCCGAATTTGCGGGCAAGGTCGGCGAAATCAAATCGGCCGGCGTTGCCATTTCACATTACTATCATTTGGGAGAAGCGGCTTCAACGGGTGATCCGGACTTTTCGGATGATGTTGACGGTTGTGATATCAGCGAGCCGCCGGCAATGCCGGGCGTGGATTTGATTGATCCGCTGTTCATCATGTACACATCCGGCACCACGGGCGATCCCAAAGGCGCGGTTTTGACCCATCAGAATATTTTATTCGGTGCGATCCACTCGCTTTTAGGCTACGGAATTGACCGGTCATACAAATCGCTGGTGATTGCGCCCCTGTTTCATATCGGTGCGCTCGCGGCGTCCGTGACGCCGATTATATACGCGGGCGGCAGCATCATGATCAGCAGCTTTTACAATGCCTCGGAAATTCTCAAGACCATCTGCCGGGAAAAAATCAACTATATGTTTGCCGTGCCGGTGATGTATCAGATGATGACGGATGTGCCGGAATGGAAAGAGGCGGATTTATCACATGTGCATTTCTTTATTTCCGGCGGCGCGCCGATTCCCCTGCCGGTGATCCGGAAGTATCAGGATGAAAAAGGTGTGGGCTTTGTGCAGGGCTACGCGCTCACGGAAACCGGACGGCTCACCTCACTGGATCTGGAAGATTCGATCCGTAAAGCGGGTTCAGTCGGCAAGGAAGTATTTCATGTGAACCTGCGTATTGTGGACGATCACGGCTGCGATATCGGTACGACGGATCCGGGGGAAATTCTTGTTCAGGGACCGAATGTGTTTCCCGGCTATTGGAACAAAGAGGCGGCGACCCGCGCTGTGTTCCGGGACGGCTGGTTTTGCACCGGCGACATGGGGCGTCGTGACGAAGACGGTTTTGTTTATATTGTGGGACGAAAGGTGGAGATGATTATTTCATCCGGGGAGAATGTTTATCCCGTGGAGGTTGAACGGGCGCTCCAAACGGTGCCCGGGATCAGAGAGGCCGCTGTGGTTGGGATGCCCGATGCCAAAAGGGGCGAGGTCGTCGGCGCTTTTGTCATTCTCCAGAAAGACAGTCAACTCTCGGAGGCGGATATTCTTAATGCCCTTTCGGGAAAAATCGCCCATTTCAAAGTTCCGAAACGGATATTTTTTGTCGAGGAGTTTCCACGTAATCAAAGTGGAAAGGTATTGAAAAGAATTTTAAAAAATCGAGTGGAAGATTAATCAATGGATTTAATTCCCTATACCCAGGAACATCGGATTTTCCGGGAATCTTTCCGGAAATTTCTGGAAAAAGAGATTATCCCCCATGTGGATCAGTGGGAGGAAGACGGTATCGTGCCTCGCTGGGCCTGGAAAAAACTGGGCGATAACGGTTTTTTGTGCACGTCGGTGACGCCCGAATACGGCGGACAGGGTGCGGACTTTCTGTATTCCGCCATTTTGATTGAAGAGATGGCCAAGGCCAATTTTTACGGCCTTTCCGCGCGTCTGCATGGTGACGTGGCGGTTCCTTATCTTGTGCAACTGGCTTCCGCAGAGCAGAAGAAAAAATATTTGCCGGGCTGCATCAGCGGTGATCTTTTGATGGCGATTGCCATGAGCGAACCACAGGCGGGAAGCGACCTTGCCGGCATGAAGACCACGGCCGCCGAGGACGGGGATTCTTTTGTTCTCAACGGTCAGAAAACCTTTATCTCCAATGGCATCCATTGCGATCTGGTCATTGTAGCGGCCAAGAATCCGCAGGAAACAAATCCCCACGCCGCCGTAGATTTGTTCCTGGTGGAGGCGGGCACGCCCGGCTTTGAAAAGGGAAAGAAACTCAACAAAATCGGGTGGCGGTCGCAGGATACCGCCGAGCTTTTTTTCGCCGATTGTCGGATTCCCAAGGAAAACCGTCTGGGGGGAAAAGGGACGGGCTTTAAAAATCTGATGACCAACCTTCAGCAGGAACGCCTGATCTGCACCATTGGCGCGCAGACAGCCGCGGAGTTCATGCTGGAGGAAACCATTCGCTATTGCAAACAGCGTGAAGTCTTTGGGAAAAAATTGACCCAGTTTCAAAACACGCAATTTGTGCTCGCGGAAATGGCGACGGAAGTGAAAGTCGGCCGGACGTTTGTGGATTCGCTGATTGTGGAACACTGGCAGAAGAACGCTGTCGTCATCGATGTCTCGATGGCGAAATTCTGGGTAACTGAAATGGCCTGGCGCGTGGCCGACCGATGCCTGCAGCTCTTTGGCGGTTACGGTTATTGTGAAGAGTATCCGATTGCGCGTGCCTGGCGCGACATCCGGATCACGCGCATTCTGGCTGGGTCTAATGAAATTATGAAGCAAATCATTGCCAAAGCCATCACGAAATAAAAAGGGGAACGAAAAAAGAGGACTTATGAGATTTCTATTGATTTATCCGAAATGGGAGAAACTTGAACATCAGACGCGCTTTACCCTGCCGCCGCACGGACCGGTCGTGATGGCCGCGGCGCTGCCCGCGGATGTGGAGGTGTCGTTTATCGATGAAAATGTCGAGCCGGTTGATTTTGACGCGGCCGTCGATTTTGTCGGCATATCGATGATGCTGACCGTGCAGGTCAAACGGGGCTGGGAAATTGCCGATGCATTCCGTGCTCGCGGCGTGAAGGTTATCTGCGGCGGGATTGCCACCATGCTGCATGCAGAAGAAAGCGGGCAGCATGCGGACGCTGTTTTCCTGGGAGAGGCGGAAGGCCGGATGGAAGAGGTCTTTGCCGATTTTGAGGCGGGTCAACTGAAAAATGTTTATAACTACATGCAGAATTTCCAGCCGATTGAAAGTGTCGGGACCGCCAGACGCGATATTTTAAACCGCGATATGTATAATTATAAGGGCGTACAAATGGTCGATTTGGTCCACGCCTCGCGCGGCTGCCGCTTTAATTGTTATCCCTGCTGCGTCAACTTTTTAGGCGGCCGGAGTTTCCGTCCGCGACCTTACGACAAAGTCATCTCCGAGATGGCCAGTATCAACAACAACCGCTTGTTCATTGTCGATAATTCGCTGGCGCAGGATAAAGACTGGGAAATGGGCTTATTCAAAGAAATGATACCGCTGAAAAAGAAATGGTGCTGCCATCCGATTGAAAACGACGATCAAGTGCTGGATCTGGCGGCGCAAGCCGGCGCCTGGTTTGTGTATCAGGCGATTTTTGATTCGTCCGATTTTATACGCGAGCGCGTCAAACGTTACCATGATTACGGCATCGGTGTGGAAGGCAGCATTCTGCTGGGGCTGGATTATCACACGGAAGATTACATCAAGCGGCTGGTGGATTTCCTGCTCGAAATCGAATTGGATATGGCGGAATTTACGGTTCTGACACCTTTTCCGCACACCCGGACCTTTGACGATCTGCATCGGGAAGGCAGAATCACGTCCTACGACTGGAGTTGTTACACCTGCGGTAAAGTCGTCTTTCAGCCGAAGCTGATGACGCCTGAGGCGCTCCAGGAAATGTATCATTACGCCTGGGATAAGTTTTATGAAGAAGAGCCGCAGAACTACAAAATGTTTAAACTGCTCAAAAGAGTGGTTGAAAAGGAAAAGCAGGATGGCACGTTTAAGCCGCGTGTCCGTCCCTAGAAACGATCAGGGCGAAAGGAGAGTTGGAAACGATGAAGAAAATTGGCAAAAAGGCCGCTGTGGTTATCGACGGCAGTCCTGTCAGTTTTGAAGATATTCTGGCGGTGGCCAAAGACGGTGTTCCGGTGGCCATCAGCACCGCTGCGTCTTTTGTGAAAAGGATGGCGCGGACGCAAAAGGCGCTGATGGATGCGATGCAAAAAGGGGTTGCGGTTTACGGCGTCAACACGGGTTACGGCAAATCCTGCGGAAACCGGATCAATTTGAAGACCGCCATGAAAAACGGCGCAAATATCCTGCGCTTTCACGGCTGCGGCACCGGCGATCCGATTGGCATTGAAGAAACACGCGCCGCCATGTTGACCCGTATCATCTGTCTTGCGCGCGGCTACTCCGGCGTATCGATCGGCTTGCTCGAACATCTGGCGGATTTTTTAAACGCTGGCATTACCCCCGTGGTGCCTTGTGAAGGGTCCGTCGGCGCCTCCGGTGATCTGACGCCGATGTCGTATATCGGAGCGGCGCTCATGGGCGAACGCGATGTTTTCTATCGGGGAGACATTCTGCCTGCGGCCCGAGCCATCAAAAAAGCCGGATTGAAACCATACCACTATCTGCCGAAAGAACCTTTGTCCATGATGAACGGCACAACAACCATGACGGGAATTGCCGTCCTGGATGTGGAGCGGGCCGAAAGAATTCTGGATGCCGCCATCGTCGCCACGGCCCTCAGTGTTCATGCGATGAAAGGCAACGCTCATCATTATCATCCGGTCATTTCCGAGGCCAAGCCGTTTCCCGGGCAGACCCATGTTGCAAAAAAAATATCGCAGCTGTTGACGTCCAAAGCTTCCGCCCGCCAACTGGAAGACGACGCGCTGGAAACCCTTCAGGATCCATACTCGCTGCGCTGCGCCCCGCAGGTGCTGGGCGTATTGGTGGATGCGCTGGCCTGGATTAAACAATGGGTGGAAGTTGAGGCCAACTCGTCCAACGACAATCCGATCTTTGATCCCGCAACGGGAGAGGTGCTGATGGGCGGTAACTTTTACGGCGGCCATATCGCCTTTGCCATGGACGGACTCAAAGCCGCGCTGGCCTCCGCAGCGGATATGTGCGACCGCCAGGTCATGCTGCTGGTTAATCCGAATCTCAATCGGGGGCTGCCGGGCGATCTGGTTTTCCAAAACGGCAATGGGGAGGGGCTGCATCATGGTTTCAAGGCCATGTCGATCTCGTCTTCGGCGCTGGCCGCCGAAGCGTTAAAGGCCACCATGCCTGCCGCGTCTTTTTCGCGTTCAACCGAATCCCATAATCAGGATAAGGTCAGCATGGGCACGATTGCCGCCCGGGACGCCGAAAGGGTCTGCACACTGACAGAAAGGGTGGTTTCCATTCATCTGCTGGCCGCGGCTCAGGCTTGTGATATCCGGCAAAACCTCCAGGTCCGGCCACTTCTTGCCCAAATGCTGCAAAATCTCCGGCAGGTCAGCGACCCGGTGACTTTCGACCGACCGCTTGACGAGGATATTGAGCGAATGTGCGTGGTGATTCGATATACTGATTTTTTCAGGGGAAACCATGAGCGAAGATAAAAAAAGTTTTGAAGTGAAAATCAGCGTGCCGTTTTTTGATCTCGATCCCATGCAGATTGTCTGGCACGGCAATTATCTCAACTATTTTGAACTGGCCCGCGCGGAGCTGTTTTTGCACTACGGCGTTGATCTTTACTCCTATTATGAACGGGAGAAAATCATTTTCCCGATCATCCGGACGGCAACCAAGCATATTTTCCCGCTCAAGCACCGCGATGAAATTATCTGCAAGGCTACGCTTATCGACGCCAATATCAAACTGGTTGTGGATTTTGAAATTCGCAAGGCGACGGACGGCAGTGTCTGCGCGCGCGGGCGGACGGAGCAGGTGGCGGTAAAAACGCCCGAAATGGAAACGCTGTTTTCCATTCCGCAGGATATTCGAAACCTGCTGGGATATTAATGATGAATGGTTTTCTGCAAAAAGCGTTCGTGACCGGCGTGGAGCGCGTGACGGCGTGGGCGGATTTGCTCGATGCAATTAATGTGTATCCCGTGGCCGACGGCGATACAGGCCGGAATCTTTCCATCAGTCTTGCGCCGCTTCGGCACGCAGGCGCCAAAAAAGATCAAGTCGTCCGTCAGTTGCTGATGGCCGCCCGGGGCAATTCCGGCAATATCGCGTGTCAGTTTTTTTCGGCTTTTTACGCCATGGAAGGATTCCATGACTTAAAGGTCGTTGTAAAGGAAGGCAATGCCAGAGCCTGGAGGGCGGTGGGTGATCCGAGGCTTGGAACCATGCTCTCCGTTTTTAACGCGCTTGAGGATATTCTGGGCCGTGAGGAGTTTGCCGTCGAACCCGAAAGCGTCGATAAGATCCTGTCGCATCTGGAGCGGGCCGTTCGTGAAACACATGATGCGTTGCCGAAGTTGAAAGAGGCAGGCGTTGTCGATGCCGGCGCCTTGGGCATGTATATTTTTTTCGAGGGTTTTTTCCGGACGCTTGCCGGTCATACCGGCCATTACCGTCCGGTGACGGACCTCTTCCGCGACCGTCTGCAAATTTCATCCGCGTTTCATGAAACGTCGGAATCCGGCTACTGTGTTGACTTTGTCGTAAAGACGGACACGCCGTCTTCCGAGCTAATCAAAATTGCCGGCGGCGAGGACAGCGCCGTTATCATTCGTGAAGGCAATCTGTACAAGATTCACCTGCATACGGATGATAAGGAAAAAATTAAGGCGCAAATGAGTGCGTTCGGTTCTGTCGTGAATTGGGAGGATGATCATCTTTCGGCACAGATCACACAGTTTTTGAATACTCCCGCAACCGCAGGGCTGCATATCATGACGGATGCCGCCGGATCTCTGACCCGT
The DNA here is from genome assembly GCA_964450075.1 of uncultured Smithella sp. Lineage (GTDB taxonomy): Bacteria > Desulfobacterota > Syntrophia > Syntrophales > Smithellaceae > UBA8904. Next base: position 13,644 of record CAYVFA010000005.1, on the reverse strand, counting down.
GACGACTCAAAAAAATACGGTTTTACGCTTTTGAACAGTTATCTCCAGGTCGGTGAAAAGTCCCTTCCGGAGACCTGCTTTCATCCCGACGAACTCTACCGCGAGATGATGTCAGGCGTTAAGGTCTCCACGTCACAGTCTTCCGTATTGGAAAGGCATGAGTATTATGCCGCGGCCATGGCGAGGTTTGAGAAGGTTCTTTATCTTTGTGTCGGATCCGCTTTTACGGGCAATTACAACGTGGCCCTCGATTGGAAAAAAGAACATGATCCGGAAAACAGACTTCGGGTGGTGGATACGGGGGCGGCCTCGGGGCGATTAGGCACGATTGTTCTTGCGACACAGCAATATCTGACGCAAACCGGTGATATGGAAAAAACACTCGCTTTTGCCCAAAAAGCGGTGGAAACCTGCGAAGAGTATGTTTTCCTCGAAAAACTGCAATATCTGGCTTTGGGCGGCAGGCTTTCCAAAACGGGGGCTTTTTTGGGCGATATGCTGAAAATGAAACCAGTGATTTCCCCACAGCCTGACGGCGCCAGAAAGGTCGGCGTTGTGAGAAACCGTAAAGACCAGATCAAGATGGCGCTTTCAAAACTGGCGGCGGCGCTGACTTCGGAATCACACGCCCTGATCATGCTGGAATATTCGGACAATGCCTCCGAGGTGGCTGCGTTTCAAAAGCAGGTGGCGGAATTATACCCGCAAGCAGAAATTTTATTACAGCCTTTGTCTCTGACTTCCGGTGCGCATATGGGACCGGGGACGTGGGGGGTTGCTTTCTTAAAGTTGTAGTAAGCGAGATACGTATGACGAACAGCGAGATGCAAGATACCACCCTGCGGGTGGCAAGCGAGAAACGAATGCGAGATACGAGCTGCGAGATACGAGCGACGAGACACGAGATACGAACAACGAGAAATCTCGGCCGTTTTGCTTTTATTATTCCGGTTTACAATCATGCCGCGACGGTGGCGGAAGTCGTAAAACAGACGCAGGCGTTGGGGTATCCTGTTTTTGTTGTGGATGACGGATCGACCGACGAAACACCGCAGCGCCTCGCGGAAATCAAAGACATTCATCTGCTGTGCCATGAGAAAAATCAGGGGAAGGGTGCGGCGATCTTGACCGGTTTTATGGCCGCATCCGCTGTGGCCGACTATGCCATCACACTCGATGCGGACGGTCAGCACTATCCCGAAGATGCCTTGACGCTGATGGACGCGATTCCCGCGAAAAAACGTCCCCTAGTTGTCGGAGCGCGCGAAGGCATGACGGCGAGCCTCGGCGCTCATATCCCCTGGACCAGCCGTTTTGGTCGGGAGTTTTCCAATTTCTGGGTTCGGATGTCCGGTGGACCCAAGCTCTCTGATTCTCAGAGCGGCATGAGAATTTATCCGCTGCCGGAAGCCTTGAGTCTTGATACGCGGGCGCGGCGTTTTCAGTTTGAGGTGGAAATTCTGGTGCAGGCCAGTCGAAGAGGCATTCCCATCATCGAAGCGCCGGTGCGCGTGTCTTACCATCTTGACGGATCAAGAATTTCTCACTTTCGTCCGTTTGTCGATTTTTTACGCAACGCCAAAACATTTACCCGTCTGATTTTCACCCGAATATTTTTCCGGCACTGATCGTGCAATTGCTGCTTGAATTTACAGGATGCCGTGTGATACCCTGTCCATCAGCGTGGACGTTGGGGTCATGACACAAACGGGCAGGGGAGATAAAAATATTGCCAATTGCTGAAGTTTCCAGACAGGATTTGTTTAAGGCCTGTGAATCACTTTTCGGAACGGATATCGACGTATCGGTCGAATTTTTACGATACCTGAAACCGGCCGGGGTGAAGGCGGCTTATCGTAAAAAAGCCATGGAAACGCATCCTGATCGCGCGGTGGTGATGGATGGGAAGGCTGATTTCATGGCGGACCGCTTCAAAGAGATCAGCCTGGCCTATCAGTTGCTGCAGGAATTTATGGCCGCCCCCTGGAGGTATTCGCTCACGGAAGGCGGGGCGCTTTACGAGCGAAAGCGATCGCCTGCGCGTCCAGCCGCCCGCAGAAAAAATACGGGTGTTAAAGTGGAGCCGCTCTATGCAGGCCGGATGCCGCCCCGGAGGCTTCTGTTTGGCCAGTATCTTTACTACGCGGGGCATGTTTCCCTTTCCACGCTCATTAAAGCGATTGTCTGGCAGCGATTGCAGCGGCCGTCCGTCGGCGCCATTGCGGTGAGCTGGGGGTGGATGGAAGGCACCGACGTTGTCGATATCCTGCGCCAAAGAAGGTTTGGCGAAAAATTCGGCGAATGCGCTTTTCGTCTGGGCCGTCTGTCGCGGTATCAATTTTCGCGGGTACTGGAAAAACAAAAGCAGGTTCAGCCGCTAATCGGGAAATACTTCATCGAGGAAAATATCCTGTCGTCCGCTGAAATCTTCAGCAGAATCGTTGAAATGAAAATGCATAATAAGAAATTCTGGACATACTGAGATTTCGGGGCAAGATCAAATCACTGTTTGTGTAAACTGTGGGATTGTATGACCCAACTGGTGTTCCAGTAGGTATGAATACAAAAGCCTGCCAGGCCCTGACCGATGCGGGCGTCATCATGGATACGGTTAACAAGATACCCAACGCGATGATGATTTTGCCAAAGGGTTTCATTTTTCTATCCCCGATTTTGAAATGTCTTGATTGGCTATTCCCGATTCGCTCTCGTCCCCGTCCCCGTCTCCGTCCTCTTGGGGAGCTTCAACCTTCGGCTTTCGTCGGAAATGAAATAAATTTTTAAAAAAACTGCTGAGTTTCTTATCCTGTTTGACGGATTCGGCTTGGGGGGAGTTGACCCGCAACAGATAGTCATAGAAAATTTTTCCTTCATTAAAATTCGGATTCAGATTCATTGCGTTGGACAGAAACTCCTCCGCTTTTTCCAGATTTCCCGACTCAAAATGAGCGCGCCCCATATTGTAAAGCAGGTTTTCGTCTTTCGGCGCAATCATGATGGCGTTGGCATAGTTTTTAACGGCTTCGGCAAATGATCGGTCTGTGCGGCACTGCATGCCGATATCATTGTAGTGAAACGCAACGGCTTCCTGAATATCCTCACTTTCGTTGATGATTTCCATCGCCTGCGCGATGTTTTCTTGATCCATAAGCTCTATGGCTTGTACGATTTTTTGTTGCTGCTCGTCCTGCTTCCTCTGCTTTTCCCGGTCGATTTCCAATCGCTGGGTTTCGGAAGCTTCTTCATCTTTTCTAACCCGCTCTACAATATCTTCTTCCTGGGCGACGATCATACTCTTAATAAATTCCAGGTTGGTTTCCAGATCGGTGTCGCCAAACGAAACCGTGCCGAAAATCTCCTGAAATTTCTTGTGAGCCGACAGGTTTTTTAAAAAAATTTCAATGCCCTGATTGAGTTCGCTCTTTTCTTTTTCAGTTTTGGGGATGGCATGCGTTCTTTCTATAACTTCTCTAAAGGCAATGAGGCAGGCAGCAATTTTGCTTTGCTTGAGCTGCATCTCACATTGATGAAATCGGTGGAAAAGCTCCGTGATGTTGGTAATTTTGGATGCCACGTGTTTCTCCCTTCTTCAATTTACGGCAAATAAATAGAAAATATGCCGCCGCCCATGCTGCCGCCGTTCACGATAGAGATGAAACCTTTTTTGCCCTGATTGACGTGCATGGCGGCAACCATCAGTGAAAAATAAAGGCCCAGTCCAGTGCTGCCGGTTTTAAAATCGATTTCCTGTTTAAACTCAGGTTGTTTATTTTCGTTGATCAACATGGCGGGCGGATAGCCCAGGCCGTCATCTTCAATCTGGATAACCAGGTAGCCGTTGTCCGTCGATGCTTTTATTTTAACCGTGCTTCGCGCATACCGGAAAGCATTGTTAATAATATTGTCCAGGACGCCCTCGACCAGATTGCGGTCAAACGCCCGGAAAAGACCGTCTTCGCATTCCGTTTGCAGTTTGATCCCGCGGGACGCAAGCAGAATTTCATGGGCAACGGCGACGTCTTCCAGAAATTCGCTGATTGCGTGGTAGTCAATATTAGCGACCAATTGTGATTTTTCGGCCTTGTAAAGTGACAGCAGCCGGATCAAGCTATTGTTTAAACGTTTGATTTCATATTGCAGCATGAAAAATTCAGAATGCCGCGCACAGTTCTGTTCGCGGCAACTGGCCATAATGTCTTCCAGATTGTTGAATAAAACGCCCAGCGAATTTTTTGTGTCGTGCAGGGTTGAGGCCAGAATATCGGCAAAGTGCATTTTATTTTCCATTTTATTCCTCGGCGGATAGTTCTCGGTACATCGCCAGAAGCGCGGCAATATCTGCGTAACTTTCGTCAATTTTCCGCACTCTGTCAAGATATGTTTTGGCCTGCGCGAGACGACCCTCGCTTGTGCCCTGTTCTTTCATGTAAAGCATCAGGACCTGCGCGGCATTGGCGTTGATGATTTTATTTTCCGGCAGATGCGTGGCCGCTTTTTCAAAATAGGTGATGGCTTCTATAAGATTTCCGTCTTGTGCCAGCTTAACGCCTTTATTGTTGAGCTCGATAATTTCATCCCGCGTGGTTTCAATCAGGGATTCACCCTGTTCGGTCATTCCCACTTCCTTGAAGACGGCGCGGATGTTATCCAGAACTTCGTCATTGTCGTGATTGCTCTCCACAATATTTTTAATGATGGCTGTGCCTTTTTGAGTTTCTCCCGCTGCCAGATAGGCCTCGGCCAGATCAAGCGCCAGATCGCCGGGAAGATCGCCTTTCAGCTCCGTGGCATATTTTTGAGCAGTGGCCAGCGAGCGCCTGGCCTCGTCTGTTTGGTTCATTTTGGTATAAACGTAACTTTCGGCGACGCTTAAATGCAGGCGTGTATCACTCGAGTCCGGGAATTCTTTCAGCGCGTTTCCCAGCACTTTCAGCCCCTCCTGAGGCGCGTCGCGATGAACGAGGGTTTTGGCCAGATGGGTGTAGTCCGAGGGGTTTTTAAAACAGGAATGTCTGCCCTGATCGACCGCGTTTTTAAACGAGGCTTCGGCGGTTGCAAAATCTTCATTGCGATAAGCGAGGCTGCCGAGATTTTTGTGCCGGAGCAGGGCTCTGGGTGAAATTTTAATGGCGTTCATCAGGACTTGCTGCGCTTCCTGGGGGTTGTGCATTTTGATGAGGGTCTGGGCCAGATAATCATGCGCGGTCATGATTTTGTTATTTTGGGCGATAATCTGTTCAAAAATGTTTTTTGCCCGGTCATAGTTGCCTAAAAAAAAGTCCACGCGGCCCCGTCCCAACTGAGCCCAGGGCACATTCCCCATCAGCAGAATATTATCGTAAAATTCCGCAGCTTCGTTGTATGTTCCCTTTCTAAGCAGGACCTCACCCTTGAGTTTCATGATTTCGGAAAGATTGCCCGGTCTTTGGGAGAGCAATTCATTACAGAGTTGTAGCGCATGATCAAAGTCGTTTTCGGCAATGGCCGTTTCGATGTCCCGGAGGTTGAGTTTTTTCGCGGCGACGTTTTTAATCCTGTTGATCAGAACTTCCCGGGCGAAAGGTTTCATGAGATAGTCGTCCGGTTTGTATTCTATCGCACCCATGATCATTTCCGTCGTGTTTTCGGCGGTCAGCATGATGAAGATGGTGGCGGAGTTGATGTACCCGCGGAATTTGCCTTCTTCCAGGACCTGCTGTCCGTTTTTTCCAGGACCCAGATTGTAATCGCATAAAATAATGTCAAATCGGCGAACCGCCATGAGCTTGATGGCATCCTCGCCGGTGGCGGCGTCATCAATGAACAGGATACCGAGTGAACGCATCATATTCTTGACGGTCAGACGAAAATTAAAAAAGTCGTCAACGATCAAAACTTTTTTGGTCTTCAAACTGATTTGCGATTTGTTTTCCTGTCTCACGGTCAACTCGATTTGAAATTATTTTCTCCGGATTTAGATTAGCATAGCTTGCAGAAAATAAATAATATTTTCATCGGGGGTTTTTATCTTGCCAGTGTCCGGGAAATATGGTTAAAAACAACGAAAGAGAATAAAAAATAGCCCTGATATTCCAAAGGTTTGCATGTCACCGTCAAAATACTCCATAAAATGGTCGATTGTTATTGCTGCTGCTTTAGTCGTCGGGCTGCTTTTTTTCTGGGAAACCAGCCACTTGAAAATCGAAACCGATATTCTGGAATCCATGCCGCAAAACGACCCGGTGCTGGCGTCGGCGCGTCAGGTGATCCGTCATCTGCCCATCCAGGACAAAATTTTTATTGATCTGGAACAGGCCGGAAGTGATCGCGACAAACTGGTTCGCGCGGCCTCTATGCTAGCTGACCAATTGAACAAAAGCGGTTTGTTTGCCAAAGTCGGCGTTAGTGATGAAGCGGGGCGTTTCCCGGAGCTGATTGCACATGTCAACAATAATCTGCCGTCGCTCTTGAGCGCATCTGACCTGGAACAAAAAATTGTCCCACTGCTCCAGCCTGAAAAAATACGGGAAGCGATGGCGCAAAACCGGCAAAGTCTGGAGCAACTGGCGGGGATCGGTCGCTCAGAAATGATGGCCCAAGATCCCCTGGGATTTTCAGGTGTTATTCTGGGACAAATGTCCGCGCTGCTCCCGGCGGGTAATGCACAATTTTATCAAGGGCAGCTCATTTCCGCCGATGGCCGGCACGCGTTGATTATTGCCCGAATTGCCGGATCGGGAACGGACTCCGCCAAAGCCGCCCAAATTGCAAAACTTCTGGATGAATGCCGGCAGGAACTGAACACTCACGCCGATTTTAAAGATCAGTATATTCTGACGCCCGTTGGCGCTTATCGTGCGGCGCTCGATAACGAAACCATCGCCAAACGCGACGTGCAGTTGGCCATCACGTTAACGACGGTGTGCATCATTTTGCTGATTATTTTAGCCTTTCCCCGTCCGCTCATCGGTCTTCTGGCGTTGCTGCCTTCAACCGTGGGGGCCATTGCCGCGTTATTTGTCTGTTCTTTTTTGTTCAAATCCATGTCCATTCTGTCTATGGGTTTCGGCGGGGCGATCATGGGCTTTACGGTTGATATGGGAATGGCGTATCTGCTTTTTCTGGATCAGCCTTACACCACTTACGGCAAACAGGTGGCGCGCGAGGTTTGGTCGGCGGAACTCATGGCGACGGTGACGACCGTTGGCGCATTTTTACTGCTCTTGATCAGTGACTTTAAAATTCTGGCTGAAATCGGTGTCTTTTCCGCGCTGGGTGTTGCTTTTGCCCTGTTATTTGTTCATTTTGTATTTCCGAAAGTATTTCCGTCCATGCCGCCTTCCAAGCGACGGAACAACCGTTTCCTGTTTAATGCCGTGATCAAAATTGCCGCTCCCGCAAAGTGGAAGCTGGCTGCTGCGATTATCTTTGGTCTGATCATGCTGGTTTTTGCCAAACCGGTTTTCAATGTCAGCTTGCAGGCCATGAATTCGGTGAGCCCCGAGACGATCAGCGCCGAGAAGAAATTGCAGGAGACCTGGGGGAATCTTTCCGGAAAATGTTACGTTCTGCTGGAAGCGGCAGGCGTGAGAGAATTGCAGAAAAAAAATGAACAATTGATGACGCTTTTGGAAACGGATGTTCAGCAAGAAAAACTGGCCCCGGTGTTTCTGCCATCTGTTTTATTCCCTTCTCAACAATCCGCTCAAAGTCATTTTGATGCATGGCGCAATTTTTGGAATCAAAATCGTGTGGCTGGATTGAAGCGCGACCTGGATGCGGCGGCGCGGGAAAACGGTTTTGCGCCTGACGCTTTTGAGCCCTTCTGGAAAATCATGAACCAGCAAGAGCCCGGTGTCTTCGAAATGCCGGAAAAATATTTTGAAATGCTGGGCATTGCGAAAAGTCCGCAAGGCTTATCGCAGTTGAGCCTGATGACCGCCGGAAAAAATTATAACAGTGAGGATTTTTTTGATCGGCTTTCTGCTGCAAAGCTGGCTGATTTGTTTGACGCTGATTTGTTCAACAAAAAACTCAGCGATGTTCTGAAAAATCTTTTTCTGGAAATTGCCCTGATCATCAGCATCGGACTTGTTGTCATCACCTTTTTACATTTTCTGGACTGGCGCTTGTCACTGGCGGCTCTGGCGCCGGTGGTCTTTGCCCTTTGCGCCACGCTGGGCACTTTAAAGCTGATCGGGCATCCGCTGGATATTCCCGGCATCATGCTGTGGATTATTGTGATGGGCATGGGGGATGATTACGCGCTTTATTATATCTGCCATTATCAGCGCAACTTTGATGAAAAACGTCCCGCCATGCATACCATCAAATTTTCGATGTTTCTGTCAGCCTGCACCACATTAATTGGTTTCGGCGTTTTGATTTTTGCCAGCCACTCGCTTTTGAAGAGCATCGGGATCGTTTCTTTTTTAGGCATCGGCTATGCATTAATCGGGGCTTACTTTATTTTGCCGGTTCTAATGGAGAAAATATTCGCGCCCATTTCATATCCATCGGGAGATCTTGTCGTTGGTTCAAAGGAGCATTTGCAACGGGTGATTTTGCGTTACCGGCATTTACCGGCATATCCGCGGATTTTTGCCCGGCTAAAAATGCTGATTGATCCGATGTTTAAGGAACTGGATCAATATGTGCAAAATCCCCGCAGGATTATGGATATCGGCTGCGGATTCGGCGTGCCGGCCACCTGGCTTCTGGAAATTTATCCGCAGGCGCAGGTATTCGGGCTGGAGCCGGATGAAGAAAGAGTGCTGATTGCCAATCGCGTGATCGGAACGCGGGGATGTGTAAA
>CAYVFA010000005.1:0-4750 GCA_964450075.1 uncultured Smithella sp. | reverse complement strand
ATGAAATTGCCGGTTTCATGTCTGCCGCCGGATTTGACGTCACTGTTCATCTTTCACCGGCAGCGGGTGTGGAAGAAAAGTGGTTTGTGGGAAAAAAGGTTATGAGACCGAAGGCCGAAGGCTGAAGGTAAACGCAGGAGCGGAATCCTGTCGCCCGCTCCGGGAAAATGTCTTGAGGGTTCATCAACAATCTTTTGAGGAATGGAAAAATGTCTTCTTCCCCCGTTATTGTCGGTGCGGCGCAGTTCACGCAGCACAAGAAAACGGAACAGCCCCTGGATCCGCTGGGTCTCATGGTCAGGGCAAGCCGGGATGCCGTAAACGATGCAGGCGCCTTGCGGCTGAAGGATTTTATTGATTGCGTGTATGTGATGAATTTGTTCCAGTGGTCCTACCGGGACGCACCGGGACTGCTTTCGTCAAAACTTGGTCTCCAGCCGCGGCAAACCTTTTATCTTCCGGTGGGAGGCAATTCGCCGCAGTTGATTGTCAACAAGGCGGCCCGGGACCTGGCGGCGGGGCGATGCAAGGCCGTGCTCATGACCGGCGCTGAAGCCATCTACTCGCTGCGTCGGGCATTGAAGGGGGAGATTGTGCTGACCTGGCCTGAGAGCATGCCGCCTGATCGAATCGACGGAGAGAATACCAGCGGTGTGGATGAGATGGAGATACGATACGACCTCTTCCTGCCTTCGTTCGTGTATCCGTTATTTGAAACATCCCTGCGGGCGTCAGCAGGCAGATCTCCTGAAGAACACATGATGTTTATGGGGAGATCCTTTGAACGTCTTTCCCGGATGGCTGCCCAAAATCCTTTTGCCTGGTCAAAAAACGCACTGTCGGCGCAAACGATCGCTACGCCGGGACCGGACAACCGGTATGTCGGTTATCCCTATACCAAGTATATGAATGCCAATGTCAATGTGGACCAGTCTTGTGCGCTGGTCATGACGTCGGAAGATAACGCACGCTCTCTGGGTATCCCTGAAGATAAATGGGTTTATCCCGTCGGCGGCGCGGATTTCAATGACGTCTGGTATGTCTCGCGCAGGCCGTGTCTTCACCGGTCGCCGGCCATACAAAATGCTTCCCGCATGGCCCTTGAACAGGCGGATATGATGCTCGATGATATGGATGTGTTTGACATCTACAGCTGCTTTCCTTCAGCATTGGAGATTGCGAGGCAAGAAATCGGCATCCCGGAGAACGACCCGAGAGACTTGAGCGTAACCGGCGGGCTTGCCTTCTTTGGCGGTCCGGGGAATAACTACACCCTGCATGCCATTGCTGCGGTTGTTGATCGGATCAGGAAAGACCGTGCGCGAAAAGCGATGGTGACGGCCAATGGATGGTACCTGACTAAACACGCAGTCGGCATCTACGCCGGATCACCTGCCGGACAGGGGTGGCATGACCGGGATGATTCATCCGTGCAGCGATCAATTGATGCCGAGGCTTTGCCTGCACCTGTCGATCGGGCATCAGGAGTTCTTACCGTTGAGGCCTATGTCATCCGGCACGACCAAGCAGGCTTGCCGGTTACCGGGACAGCAATCGGAAGGCTTGAAGACGGCCAAAGGGCTCTGGCGAACATTGAGGCGGATCGGGAAGAATTTCTGCTGATGGAGAAGGTAGAACTGGTCGGTCAGCAAGGCCCCGTCTGGTATGATGAGAAAACGGGCAGGAATTCAGCCCGGTTTAACGGACTTGGCGATTGATCGCGGGATCAGGGAATGTCATGAAAAAAATGACTTACAAAGTAGCGCTTTTTCTTTCTCACAAGCTGGGGCTGTGGTTTTTTCAAACTTTATCCTGGTTTATTGCTACCGGTTATTTTTTTCTGTTTCCGGCGCGTGTGGGAGACAGCCTGAAATTCTATCGCGCGCTTTTTTCCGGGCGCGGCTTTTTTTATCATCTTTATTGCGTCTGGAAGCAGTTTCATGATTTCACCGATGTTTATGTTCATCGCTTCATTCCCTGGGCAGGCGAAGAAGCTGAATTTAACCGGGAGGGCTGGGAGTATCTGGACGAAGCCGTGGCGGGCAAGACCGGCGCGATTGTGGTTATGTCACACATGGGCAACTGGGAACTGGCGGCGCAAAAGCTCAATCAAAAAGGCCTGCCCATTATGCTTTATCTGGGCGCCAAGCATAAAGAAGAAGTTGAAAAACTTCAAAAAGACAAGCTGGCCGAGTCAGGCATCCGTGTGGTGACCACCGACGAGAAGGAAAAATCGCCTTTCGCCCTCTTGGAAGGGATCAATTTTTTGCGCGAAGGCGGTATTGTGTCCATGACCGGCGACCGTCTCTGGGGCGAGCAGACTTGCGTGACGGTTGATTTTCTGGGGCATGAGGTGCGCCTGCCGGATACCCCGCATTTGTTTGCCCTGATGACGGGTGCGCCGTTAATGACATTCTTTGTATATCAGAAGGCTGAAGGCATTTATCATATCAAGGTGTCCCCGGGGCGGAAGGTCTTTGCCGCCACGCGCGCGGATCGAAAGGCAGCGGTGCTGGCCTCTGCGCAGTCCTATGCGAACGATCTGGCCGGTTTTGCGGCGGCGCATCCCTTCGAGTGGCATCATTTCGAGCCGTTTCTGGGTCCAAAAATCAATCCAAAAGAAAAATGAGCGGTAAATAAATTCACTTTGTGCCTTGTTTAAATTAGTATAAGAAGAAGTTACCACTTGGGAAGAGGGCATAACGTGAAAGTTCAAGACGTGCCGCAGGATGTTACCTATTATGAAGGCAGGAAACGCGCTTGTTACGCGCTGACTGACGAGGGCAAGTATGTGGTTGTACCCAGCGTCGGCTGGAGCGTGGAGGCGGTGGTCAATGGTCTGGCCGTGGATGAATTGACCCTGGCTCTGGAAGAAACAAGGACTGCCGTTTTGGAAGGCAGGAAAAGTCCCCTTTGTTATCATATGGAGCTTCGTCAGATGACCCCGGCGATTTTGGCAAAAACAGCGGGCATTGCCACCTTCCGGGTGAAAAGGCATTTTCGCCCCGAGATATTTGTAAAGCTTAAAACGTCAGTCCTGAATCGCTATGCGCGCGCCCTGGCTCTCACGCTGGAAGAATTAAAAAAGGTGCCACCATCATCAGAAAAGGACGGTAATATTTGTTAATGAGTACAGAAGTAAACGCTATCGGTAAACCATTTATCCACCATCATTGTGCGCATTGTGAAACCGGCGTCACGTCGGCTTTGTTTCGGGACAAGGGCGTGGAAATCTCTGAACCGATGATTTTCGGCATCGGCAGCGGCATTTTTTTCGGTCATCTGCCTTTTGTCAAGATGGTCGGCCTGCCGATCAGCACCTATCGTTCCCAGCCCGGCGCTATTTTCCGCAAGGCCGCCAAAAGGCTGGGGGGTGAATTTGTCACCGGGCGATTCCGCAACGCGCAAAAAGGCATGGATGAGCTGCGCCGTGTGCTGAAAGCCGGACACATTGTGGGGCTGACGACGAATATCTACTGGCTTTCCTATTTTCCCAACCGGTTCCGCTTTCAATTCAACGGGCATAACATCATCGTTTTGCGCGAAATCGAAAACGGTTTTCGCGTGAGTGATCCGGTGCTGGATCAGCCGGTGGATTGCCTGACGGAAGACCTCGAACGGGCGCGTTTTGCGAAAGGCCCGCTGGAACCGCACGGTTTCATGTATTACTCGAAATCCGTCAATCCTGCGCCCGATCTGCGGGCATCCTGCATCAAAGGGATAAAAGATACCTGTAATATGATGCTCAAAATCCCGTTGCCAATTTTCGGCATTCGCGGCATCCGGTTTCTGGCCAAAAGAACGATTAAAAGCGGCGAAAAGCTCGGATTTAAAGAGGCCTGCCGGCAACTGGCCAACATTGTGCGGATGCAGGAGGAGGTCGGGACGGGCGGCGCCGGATTCCGCTATATGTACGCAGCCTTCCTGCAGGAAGCGGCCGACCTGTTCGGATCAAGCGAACTGGCCGACCTGTCCAGGGAAATGACAGCCATTGGCGACATCTGGCGGGAATTTGCCGTGGTTTCCTCGCGCATCATCAAGCAGCGGGGCTCCTCCGAAGAAACCTTTGCCAAGGCGGGCGGGCTGATGCTGATTTGCGCGGGACGCGAGGAAGAATTGTTTCGAAATCTGGACAAGATGGCAAGAAAGCTTAAGGCATGAACGCGCTGGGTGTCTCATCCGTTACATTCCACTATGAAAACGCGCCGGTTTGCGCTTTGCAGAACTTTTCTCTGTCCGTCGCGAAAGGCGCTCTGCATGCGCTGCTGGGTCCCAACGGCGCCGGCAAATCGACGCTCATGCGGATTATCACCGGTGTGCTGAAGGGGTACGGAGGCGACGTGCGGATCATGGGAAGCCGGATGCCCGACCGCGAAGCGCTTTTGTCCATCGGCTACGCGCCCCAGGCCATCTCATTGTACACGATGCTCACCGCCCGGGAAAATCTGCATTTCTTCGGGACGATGGCCCATCTTTCCAACGGGCAGATAGCCCTCCGGACCGATGCGGTGCTGACTCAGACCGGTCTTCGCGACCATGCCGACGAATCGGTTGCGTCGTATTCCGGTGGCATGCAAAGGCGTTTGAATCTGGCCGTGGCGCTGCTGCATTCACCCAAACTCTTGTTGCTTGATGAACCCACGGTAGGCGTTGATCCGCAAAGTCGCCATCATATTTATGACACCCTGACCCGGTTAAATGCTGAGGGTATGACCATTTTGTTATCGACGCATATTATGGAAGAGGCCGC
>CAYVFA010000004.1:40463-43875 GCA_964450075.1 uncultured Smithella sp. | reverse complement strand
TCGCCGTCCCAGCTCACACAGCCGATGCCGACACCCGAGGAGTTGCCTTCATTCATTGCCAGAAGTTCCAGCACTTCCCCGGCGCGCGCCGGGTCCTCTTCCTTCATTTTCAAATACAGATACGGGCCATCGGCATGATTGTCCACGGTCAGAATTTCCGGTTTCAAACCATCGTCAAACATTCCCCTGGTCTTCGCGGCAATCAAGTCCAGAAGTTTGCGCGTTTCTTCATGGGTCAAGTCTTCTTCGCGCAGTTTGGAACCCCGTCCGGTATAAACCAGATGGTAAAAACACATCCGCTCGATTTTTTCATGCCTCAGCAAATCGAACATAGCAGGAACATCAGCCACGTTATGTTTGTTGACCGTGAAGCGTAAGCCCACCTTGATGCCCGCCTCGCGGCAGTTGCGGATGCCTTCTATCGCCTTTTCAAACGCCCCTTTGCTGCCCCGGAACCGGTCATGCGTTTTTTGAAGGCCGTCCAGGCTCACACCTACGTAGGACAGGCCAATTTTTTTGAGCCTGGCCGCAATCTCCTTTGAAATGAGGGTGCCGTTAGTGGAAATGACCGCACGCATACCTTTGTCCGTCGCGTACTGCGCCAGTTCCAGCAGATCGGGGCGCAAAAGCGGCTCGCCGCCTGAAAACAAAATCACGGGCGCGCCGAAAGCCGCCAGATCGTCAATCAGTTTCTTGCCTTCTTCGGTCGTCAGTTCATCGGGATAATCGATATCGGCGGATGCCGAATAACAGTGAATGCATTTGAGATTGCAGCGGCGCGTCATATTCCAGACGACAACCGGTTTTTTGTCTGATGAAAATTGCAGCAGATGCGAAGGCAGTTGCCCCGAATGCCGGTTGTACCGAAGCACATCGGAAGGCTCCACCGCCCCGCAGTATAGTTTGGAAATGCCGATCATTTTTTTTCTTCTCCAAGAGGCGCTTTGTCTTTAAAATATTGGATGAGCGACTGCACCAGCCCATTCATCGTATATTCTTCCTGTGTAATATCAATCCGGAAGCTGGCTTTTTTCGCGACCCCCGCCGTCACCGGCCCGATACAGGCTATTTTGATCTGAGGCGGCAATACATAATCTGCGCCCATAATTTCGATAAAATTAGTCACGGTGGATGAGCTGGTAAAGGTGATCACATCCACTTCACCCGCCTCAATCAATGCCGTCAACTCTTCTTTTTTTCTGCCCGAGTTAATGGTCCGGTAGGCCGTCACAACGTCAACTTCAGCGCCCTGTTTTTTCAGACCCTCAGGCAGAATGTTGCGGGCCTTCATCGCGCGCGGAATCAAAATTTTCTTTCCTGACAAATCCAACGCCGCAAAAGATTTCAGAATCCCTTCGGCAATAAATTCATCAGGCACCAGATCCACTCGAATGCCTCTGGCTTCAATCTGAGAGGCTGTGGCCGAACCGATGCAGCAGATTTGTATGCCTTTGAGATCGCGCACGTCCCTGCCTTTTTCCCGCAGGCGGTCGAAAAAGAAATGCACGCCGTTGGCGCTGGTAAAAATAAGCCAGTGGTAGTTCGCAAGTGTATCCAGCGCCTGATCCAGTTCGCTCCAGTCTGAAGGCGGCACAATGCTGATGGTCGGAAAGGCAATGGCAGAAGCGCCTTCAGCCGCAAGCAGTCTCGCCAGATCATCGGCCTGCCGTTTGGGACGCGTGATGACCACGCCAAGACCGAAGAGCGGCTTTTTATCAAACCAGCCAAGCGTTTTGCTCAAGTCCACAACCGGACCTACCACCAGAATGGCCGGAGGCTTAAAACGATTTACCTGGGCTGATTCAACAATTGTGGCCAGCGTACCGGTGATGATTTCCTGGTGCGGCATAGTACCGCGGCGAATCAACGCCGCAGGCGTCTCCGGTGATTTGCCGTGCGTCATCAGTGCCCCGGTAATCTGTGCCAGATTTTTCACTCCCATCAGAAAAACCAGTGTGCCGATCCCCGTCAGCGCCTGCCAGTCAATATCGCTTTGTTCCTTGGTCGGATCTTCATGGCCTGTGATAAACGCCACCGTGGAGGTGAGTCCCCGATGGGTGAGCGGAATCCCCGCGTAAGCCGGAACGGCAATAGCCGATGTGACGCCGGGGATCACTTCAAACGGGACACCCTGAGCCACGAGCACTTCGGCCTCTTCGCCGCCGCGTCCGAAAATAAAAGGGTCGCCGCCCTTGAGTCGGGCAACCGTGTTGCCATCCAGCGCTTCTTTGGCCAGAAGTTCATTAATCTTGTCCTGCGACAACGTGTGGTCGCCGCCTTTTTTACCCGCGTAAATGAAACGGGCATGCGCGGGCGCGTATTTGAGCAGTTCTTCATTCACGAGATTATCATAAATCACGACATCGGCCAGGCGAAGACACAGGGCGGCTTTGACGGTAATCAACCCCGCATCCCCCGGCCCCGCGCCAATGATATAAACTTTCCCCATTTTCATGTGTTTAGCATACCAGATTCAGCAATTTTTTGCCGCCCTTATCCATAATCATATCGGCCAGTTTCCTGCCCATTTCTTCCGCTTCAGTTAGCTCACCCCAGACCTTATCCCGGATCACACTGGTCCCATTGGGCGCGGCAACGAGACCCTCCAGCGTCAGACGCCCGCCTTCAATGAGGCCATAAGCTGCAATCGGCAACCGGCAACCGCCACCCAGCGCCCGCAAATAAGAACGCTCCGCCGTAACTTCCGTTGCCGTGGGCGCATGGTTGAGCCTGATCAACATTCCTGACAGTTCGGAATCCCTCTTGCGTATCTGCAAACCCAGCGCACCCTGACCGACCGCCGGCAACATCAATTCAATCGGCAGAAACTGAGAGATGGTTTGCGCGTAGCCCAGCCGTTTCATGCCTGCCGCTGCCAGAATAACGCCGGTAAGGTTTTCCGTTTCTATTTTTTTCAGGCGCGTATCGATATTCCCGCGCAGTGGAACCATATTGATATCCGGCAACATCGCCTTAATCTGAGCACCCCTTCTCAGCGACCCAGTGCCGATCCTCGCCCCTTTTGGCATAAATTCCATCTTAATCCGGTCACGCGACACCAGCACATCCCGCACGTCTTCACGCTTCAGAATAGCCGCAAATGTCAGGCCTTCCGGTATTTCGCCCGGTACATCTTTCATACTGTGCACAGCCAGATCGACATTCCCGGAAAGGAGCGCTTCTTCAATTTCCTTGACAAACGCTCCCTGACCGCCGATCTGCAAAAGCGAAACATCCTGCATGATGTCGCCGCTGGTTTTAATCACACAAATCTCGGCATCGATATCCGGCGCTATCTTTTTCAAACTTTCCACAACCGAGTGGGTCTGCGCCAGCGCCAATTTGCTGCCTCTTGTTCCAATTTTAATCTTCATAAGACTCCTTAATCATCCAGCCGGAAGAGCTGCCGGGC
>CAYVFA010000004.1:37286-40363 GCA_964450075.1 uncultured Smithella sp. | reverse complement strand
CCAATTTTAATCTTCATAAGACTCCTTAATCATCCAGCCGGAAGAGCTGCCGGGCCGCTGCGACAATATCCTGCGAATCAAACTCGACACTTTCTTCCTTCATGACCGCCACCGGCGCATGTAATAATTTATTAACAATGCCGTTTACCAGCGCATCCACTTTCTCTCGATCACCGTTTTTGAGCTTGGACATCCAGCTTTCGGCTTTGACCAATTCCATGCGGACAATCCCTTCCGCCTTTGTCCGAAGCGATACGATGGTCGGCACGGCTTCCAGTTCCTTAAGCCAGTTTAAATACTGCGCCACTTCGAAGGCGACGATCTCTTCCGCCTTGAGCGCCTCACGCCTTCGGTTCTTAATATTTTCATCGACAATGTCCTGCAAATTATCAATATTGTACAAATAGACATTTTCAATGCTGTCCACTGCGGGATCGATGTCGCGTGGCACGGCGATATCGATTAAAAACAGCAGACGGTTTTTGCGTTTGCGTAAACAGCCACGAATCATCTCCTGTGTCACGATATAGGTCGGCGCACCGGTGGAGCTGATAACAATATCGGCATCCATCAAGCCTTCGTCAAGGGCGTCAAGCCCCATGGCCCTGCCGTGATACTTTTCGGCAAGTGTCTGAGCCTGAGTTGCCGACCGGTTGGCAACGATAATGTCCTCTGCGCCATTGCCGATCAGGTGCGTGCAGGTCAACTCCGCCATTTCGCCTGCGCCGATGATCAGGATTTTTTTGCCGGCGAGTGTGCCGAATATTTTTTTGGCCAACTCAACCGCGGCAAAACTCACCGACACCGGATTGGCGGCAATGCCTGTTTCCGTCCGGACACGTTTGGCCGTGCGAAACGCCCTGTGCATCAAACGATTGAGCGCAATGCCGGTTGCGTTTTGCGCCATCGCCTGCCGGTAGGCTTCTTTCACCTGACCCAGAATCTGCGCCTCACCCATCACCAGCGAATCGAGGCTGGAAGTGACGCGAAACAAATGCCTGATCGCTTCTTCATCCTGATATCCGTAAAGACAGCACAACGCTTCGTCATTCGCCAGGCCGCCATATTTTACGAGATAAGATTTGAGCGCATCCATCGCCTGCGACGTCTCATCAACGGACGCAACCAGTTCCACACGATTGCACGTGGCAAGATGCAGAATTTCCCGCACACCGTCAATCGCCCGTAGATCGCCCAGAAGATTTACCTCCTCCTGACAGCCGGCAAAGAGTCTTTCGCGCACCGCAAGCGGCGCTGTTTTATGATTTAGCCCAACTAATAGAATCATTTTTTTCAAATAAAGTTATGTACGGTTGTGCAATAAAATCGGATCATCAGAGCCGACAGTAAAAAAAACAGGAACGTCACACAGGATAACGACGCCATCCGGGACCCTTTCCAGCCAATGGCCAGACGCTGATGCAGCAGAAATCCATAAACAATCCAGACGGCAAAAGACCAGATCACTTTCGGGTCGGCCAGCCACGATCCGTCCCAGACAAAAGCGGCGTAAACAGCGCCCAAAATCATGCCCAGCGTCAGCAGGGGAAATCCCCACAACAGCCCCAGATGATTGATGCGATCCAGATCGCCAAGCGACGGCAACAGGCGGCCCATCTTGCCCGGTTTTTTGCGTTTGAGCAGGCTGTTTTGAATCATGAACATCGCTCCAGCGGCGGACGCCAGGACAAAAAGCGCCTCGCCGGCAATCGCCAGAACCAGATGCAAGGTTGTGAGCCATCCCTGCCATGCAATCGGCACAAGATTTTTGCCCGATCCCTGCCCGGCGGCGGCAATCAGAAACAATAAAATAAGCGGCGCGATAAAAGCGCCCAGCAATCGCGTTTTTGTTTTAAACTGTAATCCCAGATAAATACCGGCAATCGCCCAGGCATAAATCGAAAGAAAATGACGCGAACCGAAATTGACCCAACCGGAAGAATGAAGGGCTGCCAGAAGAAGGGTCAGTGTCAGGAAAACAAAACCGGCTACCAGGATCCATGTGGATGCCTTGGCCAGCATGATTTTTTGAATCAGCAGCGACAGCAGATAGCCCGCGGTGGCCAGTGCGCAGCAGGTCAAGGCCGATGTGAACAAGGTTGCTTCCAGACTAGTCAATGGCCACCTCCTCACCGGTGATGTCGTAGATGATTTGCTTAACCCTGTCCCCCTGTTTTTGCCGGATCGCATCGAGTAAACCCGCCGCCATCAACTGATCAAACCAGGTCTTTCCGACGCCTGCGTTCTTTTCCATCTTCATCCGTAATTGACCTAAGATATTGAGCAGGATTGCGTATTCCTCGCCATAGGCTTCTTCCAGTTCTTCACGCAGGTGACGCGCAAGCGCAGGTGAACTGCCGCCGGTTCCGCAGGCAATCGTCAGATCGCCTCGTTCCACAAGCGACGGCAAAATAAAATCGCATTTTTGCGGATCATCCACAATATTAACCGGAATACCCTTGTTTTTCGCATCTCTGGAAATGGCGGCGTTGACTTTATCATCATCCGTCGCCCCGATAACCAGAGACGCACCGTAGAGATACTCGCCGGCATATTCGTCATCTATATGTTCGATACGCTGAGCTTTTTTCAATGCATCCAACTCCGGGACAAGTACAGGACTCACGATAAGAACCTTCGCGTCGCAGTCCAAAAGTCGCATAACTTTTCTGGCTGCTACTTCACCTCCGCCGATCACGACGCATTTTTTTCCGGTAATGTCCCAAAAGACAGGATAATATTTCAAGTTTTCCCTTTCCCGCTGCTGATACGCGCTTTTTCCTTCTTGGCGGGCAAGCTATCATGAAGGAGTGCAAAATTCAAGCAGGGTATCTTCCCTCTTTGTTTTTTATCTATTTGATCGGAAAGGGATATTAATCTGAATGCTGATTAGTTCCATTCCATGCTGATGTGTGTTATAAGGGAAGGGCAAAATGGCCATGGCTGAATCGGAAAACCAGCATTTTAACCTTTAAAGGAGAACGTGATGAACCAATACAAAATCGCCGTTATTGTCGGAAGTCTTCGAAAGGATTCATTTAATCTTAAATTGGCCAATGCCGTGACAAAATTGGCGC
>CAYVFA010000004.1:0-37186 GCA_964450075.1 uncultured Smithella sp. | reverse complement strand
CTTCGAAAGGATTCATTTAATCTTAAATTGGCCAATGCCGTGACAAAATTGGCGCCATCAGAATTCTCATTCAGGCCATCGCCAATCGGTGACTTACCGCTATACAATCAGGATGATGACACCAATCAGGCAGCGGAAGTCCTTCGCCTGAAAAATGAAATCAAAGATTCCCAAGGACTTCTCTTTGTCACCCCCGAATACAACCGTTCGATCCCCGGAGTTCTTAAAAACGCACTGGACCATGCCTCGCGACCTTACGGTCAAAGCGCGTGGGCGGGAAAACCTGCCGGTATTCTGGGCGCATCGATTGGAGCCATCGGAACAGCCATGGCACAACAGCATTTACGCAATGTTCTTGCTTTTCTGGACGTGCCGACCCTTGCCCAGCCCGAAGCTTTCATCCATGCTAAAGATGGATTGTTTAACCCGGACGGCAGCATTGGCAAGGAAAGCCTCGCATTCCTGCAGAACTGGATGGATCAATATGTTGCCTGGATAAAAAAACACACAGCCTGATGCTGCCTGACAGGATTGAAGAAATATTCGTTTATTTGAACAGCTTATGCAAGAAATTTCCGGCATCGCGCATTTTGTTGCGGACAGCATCCATCACGGGATTCACCGGATGATCGGGACAGGTTTCCTTTGGCGCCGTACCTGTCAGGTAAGCTTCCTGGAATGTTTTAGGACATAACGTTGTGGCCAGATATCCGGAGATGGGGTCGATTACGGCTGTTTCGATTCCCTCAGGGGCCGTGGCAGTCTGCGGCCCTGCCTGGGAATAGAAGGCGCGCAGAAATCTTGCATTGATGCGGAGCGCTCCCGCGGCTCCGGTCAGACCCGTATCAGCGCCGGAATCATAACCCACCCATACGGCACAAACGACGTCGGGGGTATAACTCACAAACCAGGAATCCCGGTTGCCGTTAGTGGTTCCTGTTTTTCCCGATGCGGGAAAGTTTATGTTCAAGGCCTTTGCCTCTTTTGCCGTACCGCGCGTGAGCACACCCTCCAGTGCATAGCCTGCAAGATACGCCACACGGGGATCAAACACCTGTTTACGTTTAACCGTTCTGGCGATGATCGTATCCCCATCCGCCGTAGTAACCGAAAAAAGAGGAAATCGTTCAAACCGAACACCTCCCGATGCCAGGGTTGCATAGGCATAAGCAAGCTCCAAAGGCGTGACTTCAAAGCTTCCCAGCGCCATGGAAGGGACAGGCAAAAGAGGGCTTGTGAGACCAGCCAAACGGGCGGTTTCGAGCACTTCTTGGAAACCCACGTCATGGGCCAGCCTGACTGTGGCGGTGTTGACAGAATCTTCAATCGTTTTCCGAAGGGTGATCTGTCCGTATTGCTTGTTTTCAAAATTCGTCGGGGTCCATATGCCTTCGGGTGTAGGAAGTGACACGGGCTCACCGGATATAAGGGTCGAAAGGGTCATGTTCCCGTGGTTGGCAAGCGATTGTGAAAGCGCCGCCAGCAGAACAAAAGGTTTGAAAGCGCTTCCCGACTGACGTTTTGCATCCACCGCCCTGTTGAACCGGTTCTGCCCATAGTTCCGCCCGCCAACCATGGCGGTTATGAATCCCGTTTTCGGGTCAATAGCGACCAGCGCAGCCTGCAGCGGTTCTCCGGCGGGAAGCGCTGATTTTTCGATCGTTTCCAGCCCCCGGGCAAGCGCTTCCTCCGCCGTAGCCTGCTGCAGGGGATCAAGCGTGGTATAGTAACGATACCCCTTGTGGTAGAATTTTTCATTTCCCAATTCTTCCTTCGTGATCCGCTGGATATAATCAATAAAATAAGATGACCGGTGGACGGGGACACTGCGTGACTGGAGTTTTATCGGTGCTTTTGATGCCCTGAAGAAATCATTTTCTGAGATCATGGACAGTTCTTTCATTCTGTACAGAACATTATCGCGACGGTCTTTTGCCGTCTTGTGATTTCTGGAAACGACGTACCGGTTCGGAGCATGAATAATCGCGGCAACGAGTGCCGCTTCAGCAAGGGAAAGATCCCTGGCGCGCTTCGAAAAATAGAAACTCGCCGCCTCTTCGACACCGTAGATTCCCCGGGCGCCTGCCTGCCCCAGATAAATTTTATTCAGATACATCTCGAGGAGCTGTTTCTTCGTGTACCTTAACTCAAGAGCCAGCGCGAGTTCTACCTCGCGTAATTTGCGTGCGATGGTCTTTTGCGGGGAGAGGAAAAAGTTTTTGGCCAATTGTTGCGTAATGGTGGAACCTCCCTGGGCGAAACGCTGCTCTTTGATATTGATCCATAATGCCCGGAGAGTAGCCAGGATGTCGATTCCAAAATGATAATAAAACCTTTTATCTTCGGAAGCGAGGATCGCATTTTGCAGATCAGGGGAAATGGCAGCCAGTGTAACCGGCTGCAGAGACTCCATCTTTGAACTCATCATGCGGCCGATTTCTTCAGGCTCCAGTTGAATAGACGCCAGCGCTCCGCCGGTTGAGGAAGTAAGCGTTGTCACCCGGCCGTCGTGGAGTGCTATATCCACCGGACCGTTCTGATGAAAGTGTTTTTCGATTCCCCGGTTACGAGGAAATAAACGGATATGGTCCCGTTCATTGGAAAATGTCCCGGCGGCAGATGGTTTTCCGGCAACTTTCTTGTAAGCAAGTCTGTATAGTCGCTCAACAAAGTGAATATTCCCCAGATGATTGCCCCGGCTGATTTCCAGAGGTCGTCCGTAAAAGATCGACGGAGATTCAGAATGGTTTTCTGCAATTCCTTTGCCCACTTCGACGTACAGATAACTGATGCGAAGGAGCCCCAGCGCCGCCAGAAACATAATCAGAAATAAAAAGAGATGTCTGCGAATCAAGAAACCCTCCCCGCTTTCCGGATTAGCCAAAACATGGCCGTTGTCGTGAAGATATTCCATTGCTTATCAAACAAGCAGCGATTGGCGATAATATTTTTTATCATGAGGTGAATTTAAACATACAGGCGTCTGCACGGCAAGGAGATTTTATGATGTGAGATTTTATGATGAATGCAAGAAGCAAATAATTTGACTAATCCCCGAAAGTAAAATAATATCCTCGGCAATAGCGCAACCCATATTTCATAAGGAATTGATATCTTGTCCGTTAACGCAAAGACTAAAATTTTATTTCTTTTGATCATTCCGATTCTTCTGTACGTGGCAACGTTGCACATCATGCCACTTCTTGATCCAGACGAAACCCGCTACATTGAAATACCGGCAGGCATGGCCGATACAGAGGATTATGTGACCCCCCGCGTCAATCATGTCGTTTATCTGGAAAAACCACCGCTGGCCTACTGGGCAACAGCAGCAGCCATTAAAATATTCGGCAAGAATGAATTTTCCGCCCGCTTTTTTGCCGGTCTTTGTGCCTGGGGATGTATTCTTCTCACCTTTGCCATGGGTTCATTCTTATATGACAAGAAAACAGGCCTCTACTCGGCAGCCATGTTGAGTACGTTCCTCTATATCTACGTCCTGGGCCGTATGAATATTCTGGACATTCCCTTAGCCTTCTTCGTCTGTCTGGCCACGTGGGCTGGTTACCGTTACATGGCGGGAGGCCAGACGGTAAAAGCCTGGCTTTATCTTTTGTATGCGGCAAGCGCCCTGGCCTTTCTCACGAAAGGGCTGATCGGAATCATCTTTCCATTTGCCATCCTTGTTTTATGGCTGCTCGTTTCGAAAAGGTGGCGGGATATTTTCAAGCTTTTTTCTCCCGTGGGCCTGCTGATCCTGATCGTCATCGTGTCCCCGTGGATTATTCTCGTTCAAAGTGCAAACAAAGATTTCCTCTGGTTCTTCTTCGTGTATGAGCACTTTCTACGCTATACGACAAAAGTTCACGGACGCTATCAGTCTATTCTATTCTATTTGCCGGTTGTGATTCTGGGCGTGCTTCCCTGGGGAGCTTACCTGATCGAGGCGATCCGTGCGAAACGCGCGGGCTTGTATAACGTCGTTTTTAATAAAACGAATCTGACCTTTCTCATCACCTGGATGGTCTTTATCTTTGCCTTCTTTTCTGTTTCATCCTCAAAGCTTGTCCCTTACATTGCACCACTGTTTCTGCCCCTCGCCGTCCTGCTCGGTCATCTGTTCAGAGGGTACGACGAGTCAACCTGGACACCCTTGATGAAAGGGACGGACAAGTTGTTTCACTACCTGCCCATCGCCCTGCAATCTCTCTTATTGATCGCCTTATTTATTCTGCCTCTCTTTCTCCAGGAAAACGTTCAACTGGGCGGCGATCTGGTGATTATTCATCCCCGTAACTGGATGGGGTTGATCCTGCCGCCGATGATCGTGCTGCTCATGATGATTTTTTTACCGGACATGATCAAGCAACGTTTCAAGGGCGGCTGGTTTATGACAGCTTATCTGCTTTCCGCTTTCTTTCTGCTTTCCCTGATCTATCCGATCTCTGCCTTTTTGACTCCGTACAAGACGTCGTATCCGCTGTCACAAGCCGTCAAAACCAGTCTCCCCGCCGGCGAAGCGCTTTATCAGTACAAGATTTTCCTGTATGGCGTTGAAACTTATACAGACCTCAGAACACCGGTGGTGGATAGTTTCGGTGAGATGAGTTTTGGCATGGAAAAACTTCCGGCAGACGAAAAATCACGGTACTTCTTATCCCAACCGGAGTTCTTTCAGTTCGTCAAAGAAAAAGCAGGATCTGTTTACTGCGTGACGTACAAGAAGGAAAATTTTGAAGAATTGAAAAAAGAGTTTCCCCGCTTACAGGTCATCTGGTCCAATAATGTCCAGTATTTCATCCGATTGCCGCATTAGGAACGTCGCCGCCGCCTGAAATTTATCTTGTGTTAGACCATTTCATCCATATTTCATAAAAGCGACATTTCAGTCGCACCCCCATGACAAAAAAGTCGTCACGTATCAGGTCCATGCTGTTCTGCATTTTTCGGGATTTGATCCTGCCTGAGCCATATTTCATGAGGACATCCCCGTCGCCTTCTTTCATCAGCCTGTTTGGGGGCTTGACTGCTCTAATTCAATCACAGCGGTGGTTTACGGCATAACAAGACAACTGGCATATGGGTTGCTTAACATCTTATCACAAGCACCAGTTTCTTTGAAAAGCAGCCATGCAGTATTCGCCTGAGGGACAGGAATTGATTTAATCTGGAGAAAAGGAGGACGCATATGCTGGCATCATTGAAGTTACTCGACCTGATGGCAAATAATTCTGACGCCATTGCTAATCACTGGGCTAAAGATGTGATCAAAAATTCCAAAACCCCTTTCTACCATTATCTTAATGCAGATTATCTGGCTCCTCAGGCAGCGGATTTCTACCGCAAACTGAGTGCTGTCTATCCGTTGAAGGATCCCTACCCGGCCATTAAAGAATTCATGTCCAAGTTTGCAGAGGCCCGCTTTAAAGAGGGGGTGCCTTTGCATGAAGCCCTCTATGCCATCATTCTCATGCGCCGCCACATCTGGCTTTACGCCGAATTCCAGGCCATCTTTATTACCATCACGGAGCAGCATCAGGCGCTCGACAGCCAGACCAGAACCATTCTGATTTTTGATTACATCACTTACGCCGTATCGGAAAAATATTCTGAATTAAGGGAAAGCACATCCCGAAAATAATGAAGACGAGGTGAATGAACCGTGGCCGAACAAATGAATCAAGGAAAGGTTTTATCCATCCGCAGCAGCGTTGTTGACGTCCACTTTCCCGTGGCGCCGCCGATCCGTAACGTGCTCATTGCCGGTGAAAAGGGTGAATACGTTATAGAGGTCTTCACGCAACTGGATAACAACACCATCCGGGGTGTCGCCCTGACGCCTACGCAGGGCCTGGCCCGCGGCCAGATTGTCACCGATACCGGCAAGCCTTTCGAGGTTCCCGTAGGCACGCCATTGATGGGAAGAGTGTTTAACGTCTTCGGAAATACCATCGACAAGAAAGGCAACGTCGAAGGCTGCGAGTTGCGATCCATCCACCGTGAGCCGATTCCGCTGCGCGATCAATCCACCGTCTCCGAAATATTTGAAACCGGCATCAAAGCCATCGATGTTCTGGCACCCTTGGAACGCGGCGGCAAAGCCGGTCTCTTCGGAGGCGCTGGCGTCGGCAAAACCGTTTTGATCACGGAAATGATTCACAACACCGTAAGCGGTCACGAAGGCATGAGTATTTTCTGCGGGATTGGCGAACGCTGTCGCGAGGGTGAAGAACTTTACCGCGAAATGGAAGAAAGTGGCGTTTTGGGCAACACCGTCATGGTGTTCGGACAGATGAACGAACCGCCCGGCGCGCGTTTCCGCGTCGGTCACGCAGCATTGACCATGGCGGAGTATTTCCGTGATGATGCCAAACAGGACGTTCTATTGATGATCGATAATATCTTCCGTTTCATTCAGGCGGGCATGGAAGTGTCGGGGCTTTTGGGGCAGCTGCCTTCGCGATTGGGTTACCAGCCGACACTGGCCACGGAACTGGCGGAACTGGAAGAGCGGATCTGTAACACCAAGACCGGCGCCATCACGTCCATTCAGGCCGTCTATGTACCGGCGGATGATTTCACGGATCCCTCAGCCGTTCATACCTTCGGCCACTTGTCCGCGACAATTGCTTTATCACGTAAACGAGCCAGCGAAGGCCTGTATCCGGCCATCGACCTGCTGCAATCCGGTTCCAAAATGCTGATGCCCAATATCGCCGGTGAGCGCCACTACAAGATCGCGCAGGAAATCCGCAAGACACTGGCGGTCTATGAAGATTTAAAAGACATCATTGCCATGCTGGGTATTTCCGAACTATCCCGTGAAGATCAGCGCACCGTGTTTCGCGCCCGCCGCCTGGAACGGTTTTTCACACAACCCTTCTTTGTTACGGAGCAGTTTACCGGCACCGCCGGGAAGATGGTTTCCCGCGAAGACACACTGAACGGTTGCGAACGGATACTCAACGATGAGTTCGCCGACATTCCAGAGCGAGCGCTTTACATGATTGGACCTATTGAAGAGGCAAAGATTGAAAATGTTGCTTAAAATTTTATTACCGGCCGAAGTTATGATGGTGCAGGAAGTCAAGAAGATCGTCGCGGAAGCGGAAAACGGCTCTTTCTGCCTGATGCCGAACCACATTGATTTTGTCGCCACGCTGGCACCGGGAATTTTTACGTATGAACGGGCCGAGGGCGGTCAGGAATTACTGGCAATGGATGTCGGTACGCTGGTGAAAAAAGGATCGGACGTACTGGTCTCCACACGCAATGCGGTAAAAGCCGCAGAATTGGGAAAACTCAAACAGGTGGTTGTGGAGCAGTATGACGTTCTGGATGAACGGGAAAAACTGGTTCGTTCAGCCGCGGCAAAACTGGAGGCAAGCCTCATCAGACGTTTTGTAGAATTGAAATAGTGAATGGTGAATGGTGGATGGTGGTTAGTGAATGGTAAAGGGAAAGGTTTGAACATGGTTGAAATAAGGCGGACAACCAATCGACGCAAGAAAGCGGCGGACCATTTCACCGAAAAGGTCGCGCAAAGGGAGGCTCTGCGCATTAAGGGTCTTAAACATAAAAGCGAAACGGTCTGGTTTGGCCTGGGAATGTTCGGCATCATCGGATGGGCGGTCTCCATTCCTACGCTCATTGGAATCGCTCTGGGGCTCTGGATAGACCGGACCTGGCCCACCCAGTATTCCTGGGCTCTGATGTTTCTGGTTCTCGGCGTGATCGTCGGATGCATTAACGCCGCTTACTGGGTCCGGAAAATTCGCAGCAGGATTATTGAAGAGGAATGAAATGAATACAGACGCGATACTGATTGTTCTGATGTTTGCCGCAGGACTGGCTCTGGGCGCTTTCTATTTTATTAGCCTTTGGCAGACCGTTCGCAGTCTGGGCCAGACAGAAAAACGCATGCGCCTGCTAATCATCAGTTATGTTTTGCGACTGTCGGTCGTATTAACGGCCTTTTACTTTATGATGCAGGGCGGCCATTGGGAGAGAGTGGCTGCGGCTATGATCGGTTTTCTGGCCATGCGTAAAATTCTCACCCATCGCTTCGGGCCGCATAAGGCGATGGCAGCGGTTCATGAATAGACTGATATGGATCAACTGTTAAAGGAGTCCCTATGGAAGTCGTATTGCTCAATCAAATCAGCCCGGATCAGGTGGTGATCTGGAGTTGGAACTTCATTATCTTCAATGTGACCATTCTTTATACATGGCTGGTGATGGCGATCCTGGTGGTCGGTTCCTGGCTGGTTACGCGCAATCTTTCTTCGGAAATGAATGTGTCGCGCTGGCAGCATTTTCTGGAAGTGATTATATCCATTATCCGCGGTGAAATCAGTGAAATGACTAAGAAAGGCGCGGATCATTATGTCCCTTTGATCGGAACGCTCTTTCTATTCATCTGCGTGTCCAACGTGCTTGTGATTGTGCCGGGCTTTGTGGCGCCGACATCGTCCATGACAACCACCGCGGCACTGGCCACCTGTGTGTTTATTGCCGTGCCGTATTATGGAATATCGCGCAACGGCGTTTTCCATTATGTAAAAGAATATTTTCAACCCACATTCATTTTTTTCCCGTTCCACGTCATGGGCGAATTATCCCGGACACTGGCGCTGACGGTTCGACTTTTCGGCAACATCATGAGTCATGAAAAAGTTATCGGGATATTGCTGGCGGTCACACCCTTTTTATTCCCGGTCGTGATGCAGATTCTGGGTCTGTTGATCGGTGTGATTCAGGCTTACATTTTCGCCATTCTATCCATGGTCTATATAGCCTCCGCGCTCAGCGCCGAGGATGAAGGGCATACGGAAGTTAAAAAAGAAGGCTCTCCAGCCTGATCAAATTGAATTAAAAAAGGAGGAGTATTTATGGACAAAGTAAGTCTCGTCGCGATGGCCTCGATTATCGGCGCAGGTTTGGTAATGGGGATCGGTTCAATTGGCCCCGGTCTGGGTATGGGACAGGCAATCGCCCAGGCGCTGGCCGCGATTGCCCAGCAGCCGGATGAGCGGAATTCTCTCACCAGAACATTGTTTGTCGGATTGGCTATGATTGAATCCATTGCCATCTATTGTTTCGTTATTGCCATGATTCTGATTTTCGCCAATCCTTTCTGGAGTTTCATTATAAAGTGAGGGGGATGATCCATGCATATCGACTGGTTTGTTTTTTTAGCGCAAATCTTTAATTTCCTCCTGCTCATGTACTTGCTGAAACGCTTTCTTTACGGGCGGATCATTAAAGCCATGGATGACCGGGAAGCAAAAATTGTCGCGCGCTTTGCCGAAGCAGATGAACTGAAAATCAAGGCCGGCGAGGCAGCCCAGCTCTATGAAAAGCGCAATCAGGTCCTCAATGAGAAAAAGGAGATTCTGCTCAATGAGGCAACGATGGCGGCTGATGCCAAGCGCAAGGAGTTGATGGAGAAAGTGCGCGTGGAAGTCGATCAGGTCAAAGCACGCTGGCAGGATATGCTGGTTCGGGAGCAGGATGCCTTTTTCTATGATCTGCGCCAGAGAGCCGCCAAACAATTGTATGCCACAGCGCGCAAGGCGCTGGCTGATCTGGCAGACGCCGAACTGGAAGAACGGATTGTGGACGAATTTCTCCGGCGTGTGCAGGCGCTCGATGAAGAAAAAAGCATGCAAATGCGCAAAGCCATCAGCGGTGGCGGCAATCTGGTAACCATCCAGAGTGCTTTCGGCATTTCCGCATCGAGGCAAACACAAATTGAGGATGTCTTGAAAAAGCAGATCACCAATGGTTTTAAGATCCGTTATTTGGAACAGCCGGATATTGTGTCGGGGATTGAAATGCGTGTCAACGGGCATAAAATTGCCTGGAGTCTCAATGAATATCTGGAAACCCTGGTGGAAAGTTTGACTGAAACGCTTCAGAAAGAGGCACATGCGGCTTAAAAAGGTTCACGGTTCAAGACAGGTTAATGGATCGGGGCTGAGGGTGGTAAAAAGACGGCAGAAATGTCAGGAGGCTTGGAATGAACTCAGAGGTTAACAAAGTTGAAAATCCGGAATTAAAAACCTTCCTGGACGATACGTTTGACACTATGGAAAAGGTCCTGGATGGGCAAAACCCTGAACTGAGGCAATATGAAATCGGCACCGTACAATTTGTCGGACGCGATATTGCCCGGGTCAGCGGCCTGCCTCATATTCGAGCGGAGGAGCTGGTTCGCTTTTCAGGCAATTATATGGGACTTGTTTTCAACATCGACCCGAAGGAAATCGGCGTGATTCTTCTGGATCCCAGCGAACACATCCAGGTGGGATCGGAAGTGCAGCGCACCAAGCGGGTTCTGGATGTGCCGGTGGGAGACGCCCTTCTAGGACGCGTCGTCGATCCGCTCGGGCGTCCCCTCGACGGTCTGGGCGAAGTCAGTACCGTCATGCGACTGCCGGTGGAAAGACCGGCTCCTGCGGTTATGGACCGCGCTCCGGTTGTCGTGCCTTTGCAGACAGGCATCAAGGTCATCGACGCGCTCATTCCCGTCGGGCGCGGCCAGCGCGAATTAATTCTGGGCGACAGAATGACTGGCAAAACGGCCATTGCCGTGGATACGATTATCAATCAAAAGGAAACCGGCATCATTTCCATCTATTGCGCTGTCGGCAAGAAAAGCGCTGATGTAGCCAAGGTCATTGCCGATTTACGCGATCACGGCGTGATGGGACAATGCATTGTGGTGGTGGCCACCGGCGAAGACACGCCGGGCCTGCAGTTTATCGCGCCATACGCGGCCACCAGCATGGGAGAATATTTTGTCGAGCAGGGACGCGACGTGTTGATTATCTATGATGATCTGACATCCCATGCGCGAGCCTACCGTGAGGTGTCGCTGCTTTTGCGGCGACCGCCTGGCCGCGAAGCATTCCCCGGAGACATTTTTTATATCCACTCCCGACTGCTTGAGCGCTCCACGCATATGAAGCCGGAACTGGGCGGCGGTTCGTTGACATCTCTCCCGATTACCGAAACGGAAGCGCAGGACATGTCGTCCTACATTCCGACCAACTTGATTTCGATCACCGATGGGCAGATTTATCTTTCGCCGGTTCTTTTCAGCAAGGGCATCCTACCAGCGGTGGACGTCGGCAAGTCTGTTTCCCGCGTGGGAGGCAAAACCCAGCTGCCTGCTTATCGCTCCGTCGCCGGCGATCTCAGGCTTTCTTACTCGCAGTTTGAAGAGCTGGAATCCTTCTCCCGGTTTGGCACCAGGCTCGACGAATCAACCCGCCGAACGCTGGAGCGTGGCTGGCGGGTTCGTGAAATTTTGAAACAGGGGCAATACAAACCACTTCGGGCATCCGAACAGATTGCTTCTCTGCTTTCCGTGACCGGCGGCGCGCTGGATCTTGTTCCGACGGAAAAGATTCGAGAGGTGGAGGCAAAGCTTCTGGAAACCGTCAGAGAGCAACTGCCGGAATTGTGTTCGCGGATTGAAGACGGAAAGAAAATGGAATTAGCGGATCGCGAAAGCATCATGGATAAAATCAAACCGGCCATTGCCCCATTTGAAGAGATTGAGGACGCTAATGCAAACAACTGAGTCCCTGAAAAGAAGAATGAAAAGTGCCGGGGATCTTCTATCGGTTGTTAAAACGATGAAGGCGCTGGCGGCAGTGAGCATTCGTCAATATCAGAAGGCGGTGGATTCTCTGCGCGATTATAACCGGACGGTGGAGATGGGTCTGCAGATTGTCCTCAAGGAAAAAATGGGCGCGACAACGCGACAAAAAAACAGAGCCATGAAGCGTCTGGGGGTAATCGTGTTCGGGTCCGATCAGGGTCTGTGCGGACAGCTCAACGAGCAGATATCGGTTTTTACGCTCGATTATCTCAAGCAAACCGGTGTGAAAAAAGAAAACCGTAAGGTGCTTTCCGTTGGCGCGCGCGTGGCGGATTATGTCGAAGACGCGGGACAACCGGTGGATGAATTATTGACCACACCCAGCTCCACAGCGGGCATCACGCCGCTGGTGCAGGAAATTATCATGATTATTGATGAATGGCATTTTCGCAACAACATCGATCATTTCCTGCTTTTTTATAATGAATATATCACCGGCGCCACTTACCATCCTCACCTGCTCCAACTGCTGCCGGTCAATACGGACTGGCTGACAAAAATCGCCAAGAAAAAATGGGAATCCAAATCGTTGCCCATCTTCCGCATGGACGCCGACAAGATTTTTTCTTCGCTGATCCGTGAATATCTTTTCGTGTCTTTGTACCGGGCCTTTGCCGAATCCCTGGCCAGTGAGAACGCCAGCCGCCTCGCATCCATGCAGAATGCAGAAAAGAACATTGAAGAACAATTACAGGATCTGCATGTGCAGTTTCACCGCACACGACAGATGACCATCACAGAAGAGCTTCTTGACATCGTCGCCGGATTTGAAGCGCTGCAGGAAGAGGCATCATAACGATTACTTTCGAAAGGAGGACTGAACTATGTCAACAGCATCGGATAAAAGGATTTGCGTCATTTGCGCTTGGCGCGGGGAATGCACGAAGCGTTATCGGATAAAAACAAATGCTTTGTATGATGTGAATTGTCCCGACTACACAAGGGATATTAAATTAAAAGATCAGGATGTCGATAAGCTGGTTGAAGATCAGGTGCTGCGCTGGGAGAAAGAAAAAACGGAAAAGCCGGGGCACGTCATCACGCTTTCCAGCGAAACAGGCGGCGGAGGGGGCTGGATCGCCCGTATTCTGGCCACCGAACTTAAAATGAACATTGTCGGCAGTGAGTTGATCCATAAGGTTGCGGAAAGCGCGCATATGAGCGACAAGGTTATCAAATCACTGGATGAAAAAAGTATTTCACTCTTCGACAGTCTCATCAGTTCTTTCTTCGAAGCCCGCCATATTTGGCCCAATGAATATCTGCGCCATTTGTCGATGGTTATGCATACCAATGCCGAGCATGGCAATATTATTATCATTGGTCGCGGCGGCTGCTTTATTTTGAAAGACAAGTCGTTTCGTGTGCGGATTATCGCGCCGGAGAAGTCGCGCGTCGAGAAGGTCATGCGGGATCGCCGGTTGTCGGAAAGCGATGCGTTGGAATTCGTAAAAAAATACGATGAATATCAGATTGGTTTTATGAAAAAGTATTTTAATGAAGACATTAATGATCCGAAACATTACGACATGATGGTGAATACGGAACATGTCGGCATTGAAAGCGCATCAGAGTCCATTAAGAAAGCTTTTCTATCGTGGAAGTCCACGCGGGAGCGGGCATAAGGTCGTTCGGGTTTGTATAAATTATCGATGATGAGACTTCGACAATGACAAAGTATGAGCGCGCGCTTCTTTTAGGATTGGCAGAGGAAGTTATTCTCCATTTGCGCACCCGGCTCGCCGAGATAGAAAATCTGCATCCTCGGGAGTCGGCGCTGGGCATTGCGACGTTTCAGGAGCGTCTGCGCAATATTGAGGATTTGCTTGATTACGTAAAAAAAGATCGTGAATCATGCATCTGATCACGGGTTGCCGTCCACAACGGCATCGGGAGTCGCGGCCAGATAAATGAAAAAGGATGTGCCGGCGCCAACCGTAGATTCCATGGTGATCAGGCCATTGTGGTATTTAATGATGGAATCGCAGATGGCAAGTCCCAGGCCAATTCCGCCCCGTTCCTTCTTTTCTTTTGTCGTGAAATAAGGATCAAATATCTTCGAAAGGTTTTCGCGGGGAATGCCAACGCCGCGGTCTTTAACCATAATGCGGACATAACTGCCTTTGCCCATCGTCCGGATGTTGGTTCCGGTTGCCGTGTTTTCTGCAATCACTTCTACCATGCCGCCGTCCGGCATGGCTTCTTTCGCATTGGTAACCATATTTTCAATGACCTGCCTGATCTGCATCGCATCGATTTCCGTCGGCCAGAGATCGGGGGCAATGACGGGCTGGCAGGTCACATTGGAGCCAGCCAGTGTGTTTTGAACGGTCTCCCTAATTAATGCACCAATACTTTCCATCCTTTTCACCGGATAACCGCCCTGGGCGAATGTAATCAGCCGATGCGCCAGTTCTTTGGCCTGCAGGCTTGCCCTTTCCGCTATGGCCAGTCCGTTCTCCAGAATTTTATCTTCTTCATTCGCGGAAATTTTGGCTAAAAACACGTTGCGCAGGATGGCTGAAAGCAAACTGTCAAAGTCTTTAGCCACACCGTCAGCAAACGTCCCCAGCGATTCCAGCTTGGTTCTTTTAAAAAGTTCTTCTTCCGTCGTTTTCTGATCGGTGATGTCTTCCAGGGTCTCCATGGCGCCAAAGACTCTGCCACTGGAATCTTTAATGCGCGCTGAGGTAATCCGGAACCATTTTCCCTTTTCGCCCAGATCCGGAAAAAATTGCGTTACTTCATAGGCGTCCTTCAGGACTTTCGACTTGGTCACGGCGCCTGAGTAAAGGGTGGTCGAATTGCTGATTTTGTCTTTTAAAATCAAATCAGCCATGCAGGAACGGGGCGATGAGTAAAAGGCACGCCATTGCTGATCTGTGCCGATCACTTGACTCGCCTTGATATTGCTTAGTCCCTCCAGAGCCTTGTTCCAGTGAAGGATTTTATGATCGGTTGAAATAACGAATGTCGGAATGGGGGAACTCTGAAGGATGCTGCGAAGGATTTGCTGGTCATTGCGTCCTCTCCAGATCGCATAAGCAAAACTGACAATGGCCGTGGTCGCCAGAATTAAAATAAAGAAAAGAAAATGATCCTGCATCATGGGCTCCCGTATAGCGAGGATCGGGTGTGAAATCCCGATCCGGTCATTTCACGCAAATGAATCAAAATACTTACAACGTGGCTCGTAAAATTTTCATTTCGGGTGACTGAATAGCAAGGTTGGGGTGAAATTGCAAGATTGGAAAAAGCGCATCGATGAGACCGGCTTGGACAATGCCGAATTTCATCATCCAGCTAATTGATTTTACAATGTATTTAATTACACAATCATTGCATGATGTAAAATCAAGGGCGATTGAAACGGGCAAAATATCTTTTTCCTCGTAATTCCAAAAAAGTCTTGACAAGAATGGATCGTTAACTTAAACACTACCGAAAAAGTAGAGATTGTAAAATCACTTCTCTATTGCCGGGTTTAATGAATGATATTTGAGTACAGAAATATGAATGATGGAAGCAAACCTACAAAGAAAAAAGTTCTGGTAGCTATGAGCGGCGGTGTTGATTCATCGCTTGCGGCTTTATTGCTCAAAGAGGCAGGCTATGCGGTCACCGGCGTCACCATGTGCCTGGGAATCCGCCAGGACGGCGACCGCGCAAGTTGCTGCGGCGGCGATGCGATAGAAGACGCAAAGCGTGTCTGCAGCCAGTTGGACATTCCGCATTTTGTTTTCGACTTCGCTCATTTGATGGAAGACCTGGTGATCCGGAAGTTCACCTCTGAATATTTAAACGGCCGAACGCCCAATCCCTGCGTGGATTGCAACCGCTATCTGAAATTCGGATCGCTTCTGGAAAAGACCCGCGCAATGGGTTTTGATTATTTGGCCACCGGCCACTACGCCAGAATCGAACAGCCAGGGAATGTCTGGCGTCTGTTACGTCCGGAAGACAAGAATAAGGATCAAACTTATTTTCTCTATCCGATCAAAAAGAATGACTTGCCGTTTGTTCTTTTTCCATTAGGAAATCTCAGTAAGTCAGACGTCCGAGATCAAGCGAAAAAAGCCAGCCTGCATGTGGCGCACAAGCCTGAAAGCCAGGATATCTGTTTTACACCGGAAGGCGACTATGGCCGTGTGTTTTCCGACCGCAATCTTTCTGTTCCCGCAGGCGATATTGTTGACCGAAGCGGCAAGATCCTGGGGCGTCATCGAGGCATCATTCACTACACGATTGGACAGCGCGGCGGACTGGGTATCAGCGCGAAGCATCCCCTTTATGTACTGGAGATCGATGCCCTGCATCATCGAGTAGTCGTGGGTCGCAAAGAAGAACTTCTGTCAACGGGTCTGATTGCGGGAAATCTGAATATTCTTGCAGAATCCATTCCCGATGAGGTCGAAGGGAAAATCCGCTATCGCAAAAAAGCGTCCAGATGCCGCGTGGAGAAAACAGGAGAAAAACTGAAAGTAAGCTTTGAAGAACCCCAGGAATCCATTACGCCCGGACAGGCTTTTGTATTTTATTCGGGCGATGAACTGTTGGGTGGCGGCGTGATAGAGGAGGTCTTGTGAATGGAACTTGTTGAAAAGATTAATCGATTAAAAATAGAAACACTGGCGCTGCATGGCGGGCAGGAACCGGACCCGACGACGGGATCGCGCGCCGTGCCGATTTATCAAACCACGTCCTATCAATTCAAGGATACGGATCATGCCGCTTCGCTTTTCGGGCTGACCCAGTTCGGCAACATTTATACGCGGCTGATGAACCCGACTACGGATGTTCTGGAAAAAAGAATCGCGCTTTTGGACGGCGGCATCGGCGCGCTGGCGGTGGCGAGCGGCCAATCCGCCATCACGCTGGCGTTGCTGAACATCGCCAGAGCCGGCGATGAAATCGTCTCGGCGGATAATCTCTACGGCGGAACCTACACGCTGTTTCATTACACATTTCCCCGACTGGGGATCAAGGTGAACTTCGTCAAATCCAATGACTTAAAAGCGCTGGAAGCGGCCATCACGCCAAAGACCAAAGCGGTTTATGCGGAATCCATCGGGAATCCTAAAATGGATGTGGCTGATCTGGCAGGCATTGCCGCCATTGCGCACAAAAACGGCATTCCTTTTATTCTGGATAATACCGTGTCACCCTATATTTTGCGCCCCTTTGATTTCGGCGTGGACATCATCGTTTATTCCGCGACCAAATTTATCGGCGGTCACGGCACATCGCTGGGCGGCATTATTGTTGATTCAGGGAAGTTTGACTGGACGAACGGCAATTTCCCACTCATTGCCGATCCTGATCCCAGTTACCACGGCCTGAATTTTGTCGAAGCGTTAAAACCGATGGGCAATCTGGCCTATATTCTCAAGGCTCGCGTTACGCTTTTGCGCGATTTGGGTCCGGCCATGTCGCCGTTTAATGCGTTTCTATTTCTTCAAGGATTGGAAACATTGCATCTGCGTATGCCGAGGCATTGTGAAAACGCACTGGCGGTCGCTCTTTATCTGGAGAAACACCCCAAAGTAAGTTGGGTGAATTATCCGGGGCTTCAGTCGAGTCCGGAAAAAGACAGAGCGCTGAAATATTTGCCCAAAGGTGCTGGTGCAATCATGGGTTTTGGTGTGAAGGGAGGCATTGAGGCTGGAAAGAAGTTTATTAATTCCCTGCAACTGATTTCGCATCTGGCCAATATCGGGGATGCCAAGAGCCTCGCGATTCATCCGGCATCGACCACGCACTCTCAGTTGTCGCCCGAAGAACAGCAGGCAACCGGCGTGACGCCTGATTTTATCCGCTTGTCGATCGGCATTGAGCATGTCGATGACATCCTGACGGACATTGAACAGGCGTTGGGGAAGGTTTAGGGTTCAACGGTTCACGGTTTAAGAAAAAAAGGAGACCAACCATGAAAAAAATATATTCCGATAATTCACAGTCCATCGGCAATACGCCGCTGGTCAGATTAAATCATATCACCGACGGCGCTAAGGCAACCATATTGGCAAAAATCGAAGGCCGCAATCCCGCCTATTCCGTCAAATGCCGCATCGGAGCCGCCATGATCTGGGATGCCGAGGAAAAAGGATTCCTCAAACCCGGTGTGGAAATTATTGAACCGACCAGCGGCAATACCGGTATCGCCCTGGCCTATGTCGCAGCGGCACGCGGTTATAAACTGACACTGACCATGCCGGAAACGATGAGCATTGAACGGCGGAAAGTCCTGGCGGCTTTTGGCGCCAACCTTATCCTGACACCCGGCGCGGAAGGCATGAAAGGCGCAATCAATCGCGCGGAGTCCATTGCCGCATCCGATCCGAAGAAATATTTTCTGCCGCAGCAGTTCAAGAATCCCGCCAACCCGGCGATTCATGAAAAGACGACCGGTCCGGAAATCTGGAATGATACCGAAGGCGCGATTGATGTGTTGATCGCAGGCGTGGGCACCGGCGGAACGATTTCCGGCATTTCCCGCTACATTAAAAATAAAATGGGAAAAAATATTATTTCCGTGGCCGTGGAACCCAAAGAAAGCCCCGTGATCAGCCAAAAGCTGGCAGGGAAGGATTTAAAGCCGGGGCCGCACAAAATTCAGGGAATCGGCGCGGGTTTCATTCCCGATACGCTGGATTTGTCAGTTATCGATCGCGTGGAACAGGTGGACAGCACAGAAGCTGTGGAATTCTCCCGCAGGCTAGCTAAAGAAGAAGGAATACTTGCGGGAATCTCCTGCGGGGCAGCAACTGCCGCAGCAGTGCGGCTGGCGAATCAGGCAGAGTTTGCAGGCAAGACCATCGTAGTCATTCT
The DNA here is from genome assembly GCA_964450075.1 of uncultured Smithella sp. Lineage (GTDB taxonomy): Bacteria > Desulfobacterota > Syntrophia > Syntrophales > Smithellaceae > UBA8904. The sequence goes on along the minus strand of CAYVFA010000004.1, from coordinate 18,687 downwards.
ACCGGACGCAGGAGAACGTTATCTGTCAACCGTTTTATTTGAAGGCATCGGCACGTAAATCCGGTTTTGTCTATGCAGGTGAAGATCGGTTGATGTGACCGGTTCATGACAGGCCTTACAGATTAAAGTATCGCTTCATGAGCTCCTGGACATGGTTTTTTTCTTCCTTGTCGCCTTCCAGCTTTTGCATAATCAAAGGCAGCCACTTGTCCCAGTTGGCCGCGTCAAAATGACGGCTGATGTCCGCATAGATTTCATCGGCCAAATCCTGATAGCTGAGCAGGCTCCAGAGCACCTCCAGTTTGATTTCATAATCAGTCGATGTCTTCCACAACTCATATGAAAAATCTCTGACATCCCGATCCTTTCCGAAAGGACGCAGCAGTTTTAGGCAAAGACGCCTGAGGGGAATAGAATTATCAGATGCGACCGCCTTTTTCTTGAGCATGTTTTTATCTTCTTTTTTGACGGATTCGCAGCAATAACCGATCAGGGGAGGTTCATTGAGATGCGTGATGAGCGCCGCGTCCAGCACTTCGCCGCTTCTTAAATCCTGAATGGCTTTTTTCGCCGCATAGCGGTCAATGATTTCCTGACGTCCCTGATTTTGAGGTGCATCCATGTTGACCTCCTGAATAATTTGAATGGGTCATTGCGAACAAAGTGAAGCAATCTCGGTTTGAAAAACCCCATGACCGGGACTTTTACCCTGCCCTTTAACATGATCTTTATGACATACTTCCCTGCATCCTTCAACACTTGAATTATTCTACAAATGGCGTGGCGCTTCTCTACAAAATTCTTGACTAATCTTGATCTTTATACAACCATGACCCGCGAAAAACTGACCGTGATGGATGAAATTATCAAGCATGCAGGAGCGGTTGTTTTCCAAAAAAGAAATGATCCCGGACATTTTTTAAATGGAGTAAAAAATATGAAAATTAAAAACCGGTGCATGTTATTGGTAGTGCTTGCCGTTACGCTGATGTCCTCGTCCATCGGCCTGGCACAGGAATATACCTTGAGCGATCTGCATCAACAGGCACTGAAAAATTCTGAAAAAATCAAGTATGCTGAAGAAAATGTCTATATTTCGCAGATGGGCAAGAACAAGGCCTGGGCGGTTTTAATTCCCAGAGTGACGGCATTCGGCACGTATAATCGTTATACCGACAGGAAGTACTCCAACACCATTCCCCCTTCCTTGATACAGCCCGAAGAATCCGGAGCCTGGGGCGTCCGCGCGGATCAGTCTTTTTCTGTCTCCGCGCGCGAACTCGATGCTTTGAAATTTGCCGGACAGAATATTACAAAAAGCGAGTTTGATCTGGATGCCGCAAAATCGGATTTTGTCCTTGCCGTCGCATCTGCCTATTATGATGTATTAAAAGCGAAAAAAACGCTCGACATTGCAGCCGATAATATGAAAAGGCTGACCCAATACCGTGATTTTGCGGCAAAAAGAGTAAAAGTCGGTGAGTTGACTAAAACAGCACTATTACGGGCCAATGGCGAATTATCGGGAGCTCATGCCGATTATTTACGGGCAACCAACGCCCTCAAACTGTCGCGCGCTGCGCTCATCCGAATCACGGGCATCGAAGAAACATTCCGTTTAAAAGAAACCGTCATTCCACCCGCCGATCTTGATCCGTTCGAAAAAATACGCGAAACAGCCATGACGGCAAGAGCCGATTTAAAAAGTTATGATATGCAGACACAAATGGCCGGGCAGCAGGTAAAATATGCCAAAGGCGCCTTCTGGCCAAGTGTTGGCGTGTTTGCCATTTATAACAGGGCTGATCAACAGCCCGCAACCGCAACCCTCCTCCAGGAAAGTGCGCTGGCCGGCGTTTCGCTTACCTTTCCTTTTTTTGAAGGCGGCTTGAGAGTTGCTGAACTCAACGAAGCCAAATCCAAAGAACGGCAGGCGCGACTGGCGTATGATGACTTGAAGAAGAATGTTGATGTTGAATTGCGGAGCGCTTATCTGGATCTGGAAACACAGAAAGGCACGCTGAAGTTTCTGGAAGATCAACTTGTTTTTGCCAGGGACAATTACAAGGCCGTCCTGAGACAGTATGAAAATGGGCTGGCGACAAGTTTGGATGTGATGGATGCCAACACCCTTCTTTTATCATCGGAAAAGAATGTGGCTGAAGCGTTATACAGCTATCAACTGGCTCATTTGAAAGTCAAAAGATCAAGCGGAACACTGTTAAAATTTATTACTGAGGGCATTTAGCTCATATGCACACCGGTATTCGCAAGGAGGATGATGGTTATGGGGTGTCAGAAGAATAATATTTCCGATCATGCAAGTCCAAGGCGTTTCATCTCAGCGGTCTTGCTCACAATTATGATCGCGTTGGCTTTCCTTTCATTCGTATCCTGCAAAAAGGAAAAGAAAGCGGAACCGGAACGGCTGGTGAATGTGCGGGTCTGGCCTGCTGAAATAAAAAGGGTTCAGCCGTATCTCGAAACAACAGGAACCTTGAAGGCGGACGAAGAAGTCATTGTCAGTTCCGAGGTGGATGGCATTGTCAGGAAACTGCTGGTGGAACAGGGAACAGCTGTCGGCATGGGAACGTTGCTGGCGGAGATTAACGAGACAGATTATCGGCTGGACTGGAAAAGATCGGATGCCGCCCTGAAGCAGGCCCAGGCTTCTCTGGAAAATTCGAAGGCCGAATATAAGAGAAAAGAATCACTCTTTAAAGAAGAACTCATTACCAAGCAGCAGTTCGATGATATTTCCACAAGGGTTGCCCTCGCCGAAGCGGAACTGGAGCGCGTCAAAGCGACCCTGGCCATTTCGCGGGAGAAACTGGTCCGGACGAAAATTTATTCTCCGCTGGTCGGCGCGGTCAAAGAAAAGAAAGTGTCCGTCGGCGACTACGTCCGCAACGGTACGCCACTTTTACAGTTGATTAAAATCAATCCGCTGAAGCTCAGTTTTACCATCAGCGAAAAAGATGTCGCCGATTTGAAAATAGGACAGGAAGTTGTTTTTACGGTTGATGCTTTTCCGGGCAAACCCTTCAAGGGGAAGGTCCGTTTACTTTACCCGAATGTAGAGGAACGCACCCGGACGCTTCAGGCGGAGGCGATTGTGCCCAATGCCAATCATCTGCTGAAGCCGGGATACTTTACCCGCGTGCAAATATTTACCCAGGCAGCGCAAGATAGCGTGGTTGTTCCCATTACCTCACTTCTTTATGATGGCGCAACCATCCGTATTTTTGTCGTCCATGATAATAAAGCGCAGGAACGAATCGTCAAAAAAGGCAACAAGTACGGCGAATATATGGAAATTCTCGAAGGCCTCAAAGAAAAAGAACAGGTGGTTGTTGTCGGTCAGAACAACTTGTCGGAAGGGGTGAAGGTCCATGTGGCTCGCTGATACCTCTGTTAAAAGACCGGTTTTCGCCACGATGGTGATCATGGCCCTGGTGGTGCTGGGCCTGGTCAGTTATCCATCCATCGGCGTTGATCTTTTGCCTAAGATCGATTTTCCGATTGTCACCGTCAGGACGGTGCTTAAAGGCGCCAGTCCCGACGTGATGGATGTGGACGTCACGGATCGCATTGAAGGCGCCGTCAACACCATCAACGGGATCAAGAGCATTACGTCCACAAGTTACGAAGGCGTATCGAATACAACCATTGAATTTGTTCTGGAACGGGACATCGATCAGGCTGTTCAGGATGTGCGCGAAAAAGTATCCGGAATTCGAAACAAATTACCCGCCGATATTGATGAGCCCAAGATTGCTAAAGTGGATCCGGACGCCACGCCGATTTTATTCATTAATCTGTCCGGAAATCGTTCCGTGCGTGATCTTTCCACCTACGCGGATGAAGTCCTCAAAGAACAGCTCCAGCGCATCAATGGCGTGGGCGACGTCATCTTCTATGGCATGCGGTTGCGCCAGGTGCGCATCTGGCTTTCCGCGGATAAAATGCAGGCTTATCAAATTGCCCCGAGCGATGTGGTTCTGGCCCTGAATCGTCAGAATATCGAGTTGCCGGGCGGGCGGATTGAAACAAAAACCAAGGAATATACCGTCCGGATCAAGGGGGAGTTCGCCCAAATACCCGATTTTAACGATTTGATTATCAGTTACTACAAAGGCGCGCCGGTGCGAGTAAGGGATATCGGGCGGGCGGAAGACGGCATGGAAGAAAAACGATCCCTGTCCCGTTTCAACAGGGTTCCGGCCGTCGGCATGGCGATTCAGAAACAATCGGGAACCAACACCGTCGAAGTGGCCGATCGCGTCAAAAAGGAAGTGGAACGCATCAATAAAACACTGCCTCCCGGCATGAAAATCAATACCGCCGTGGATCAGTCGCTTTTTATCGTCCGTTCGATTAAAGAAGTGCAGTTTCATTTAATTATCGGCAGTCTTTTTGCCATTCTGGCTGTCTTTATCTTTCTCAAGAATGTGCGCACAACGCTCATCAGCGCGGTCGCCCTGCCCGTTTCCGTCATCTCGACCTTTGCGCTGATCAACGCTTTCGGTTTTACGTTCAACAACATGACGATGCTGGCTCTGTCGCTCTCGGTGGGTTTGCTGATTGATGATGCCATTATTGTTATTGAAAACATTTACCGGCATGTGGAAGAAGGCATGGAACCAAGGGAAGCCGCAACCTTCGGCACATCGGAAATCGGACTGGCCGTCATGGCCACAACGTTCGCTATCGTGGGCATATTTCTGCCCGTCGCCTTTATGAAAGGCATCATCGGTCGTTTTTTTCTACAGTTCGCCCTGACGATTGTTTTTGCCGTCATGGTTTCACTTTTGGTGTCCTTTACCCTGACGCCGATGATGGCGTCAATTTTCCTCAAGTCACATAAAAAATCCATACCCAATCCTCTGGCCACGAACACGGGTGGCGGCAACGCCGACAAAAAAAATATCTGGACGAGAATCAGCGATTATGCCGAACACTATTACAGGAAACTGGAGTTATTTTACCGTGCGACGCTCGAAGTTACGCTGAATTACCGCAAAACCGTCCTGGTGGGCGCCTTGATTATTTTTATCCTGAGTATTGGTCTGACGAAATTTATCGGGAAGGAATTCACGCCGCCCGAAGATCAGGGTGTGTTTATTGTTCGCATGGAAGCGCCCATGGACTATTCCGTTGACCAGATAGAAAAGTATCTGGGAAAAACGGAAGCCATCGTGCAGGAAATCCCGGGAGTCAAATCTGTTTTTTATGTTCAGGGGTACGGAGGGTATGCCAATCGCGCCAGAATAATGGTCAACCTGACACCCAAAGCGGAGCGTCAATACACCCAGGAAGATATCAAAAAAATAGCACGTACAAAATTGCGGGAAATTCCGGGATTAAAAGTATCCGCGGAAGATCTTTCCATTGTTGGCGGCGGTATCAGAAATGTGCCGATCCAATACAGCATCCGGGGTCAGGACCTTGGCGCCATGCAAAATTATGCAAAACAGATCACGGACAAGTTTTCCAAACTGCCGGGAATCGTGGACGTGGACACGTCGCTGGAAGTGGGCAAACCGGAATTCAAGGTTTACATTGATCGCGACCGCGCAGCGGATCTTGGTGTTGACGTGGCCAGTGTCGCTGAAGCCATCAATTTACTCATCAGCGGTGAACTGGATATCGCCCGATATAAGGATGAACTCAAGGGAAAGCGGTACGATATTCGGGTGAGATTAAATCCGGAAGATCGGGAAAGTGTGACGGGAATGCAGCGCATCTCCGTGCGCGCCCGGGACGGGAAACTTGTGGAATTGGCCAATGTGGTCAAAGTGGAGGAAGGCACCGGCCCCAGCGTCATCAATCGTGTTGACCGACAAAGGGCTATTACTGTGTTTGCCGCTCTGGAAGGAAAACCCCTGGGAGAGGCGAAAGATGAACTGGATGCCATTGCTGGGAAAATCCTGCCCTCTGATTATTTACCCAAATATCAGGGTATGGCTGATACCATGAGCGAATCTTTTGGCTATCTGCTTTTTGCCTTGATGCTGGGCATCATCATGGCCTACATGATACTGGCCTCGCAATTTGAAAGTTTTGTTCATCCGATCACTGTCTTGCTTTCCATGCCGTTGTCTTTTATCGGCGCTTTCGGCGCCCTGTTTATCACCGGCAAGACCCTTAACATTTTCAGCTTGATCGGTTTGATTCTACTGATGGGACTGGTGAAGAAAAACGCTATTCTGCTTGTGGACTATACCAATGTTTTGCGGGGCCGCGGCATGGCACGCCGTGAAGCGATCCTCCAGGCAGGACCCGTCCGGATGCGGCCGATTCTCATGACGACGTTTGCGATGGTTTTCGGCATGCTGCCGATTGCTCTGGGTGTGGGAGAAGGCGCGGAAACACGCGCTCCGATGGGAATCGCGGTCATCGGCGGACTCCTCACATCACTGGTTTTGACGTTGATCGTTGTTCCGTCCGCCTATGATATCTTTGACGACTGGCAGGAAAAATTCAAACGCAGAAAAAACGGAAAATAATGACCGGTACAATCATAAAATACCGGCACGCGAGGAGGTACACCCATGAAAATGTTTTATGTGATTTATGCCTCAGCCTCCGATGAAAGCATTACGGCTGCGTTTAAGAAAGCCGGCTATAAGGCTTACACAAAGGCGCACGGAGCAACCGGAGAGGGCGAGGAGAGCGAACCCAAGCTGGACACGCATTACTGGCCAGGGACAAACAATACCATGTTAATGGCGGTGCCGGATGAGGAGATACCGCGTTTGATCGAACTTGTGCGGAAATTGAAGGCGGATCAGCCACGCGCCGGCTTAAGAGCCTTTACCTTCCCACTGGAAGAATGTGTTTAGCAAACGCTTTGGGTGTTGTGTCAAGCAATACTTGTCAACATCGTTTGCTTAAAACTGGATCACCATGCATTGCTTGATCATGTTTGTTTCTCCTTTCTGATCATGACGGGTAAAATTTGCTTGATTTTGCAGGTGCTTTGTCCTAGCGTTTTACCGGTACCAAAATGTCCGAGCATCCAGCGAGCTCAAAGGTTTTAGAACCATACGGGAAGTCGAAAAACAGTCCGTTTCAGTTTTATAAACAAACTCAAACAGGAGGTAACAACATGAACATCAGTGATATTCTTGGAGCAGTGGTACAGTCGGGTATGACACCTTCATCCAATGATCGGATAAAAAATTCATTAGGCGGCGGCAATGTTCTGGATAGTCTGGGGAGCATGCTTGGAGGGGGTGCCTCAACACCGGGCGCAGGCGGCAGTCTTGGAGATATGCTGGGCGGCATACTGGGGGGAGGACGCGGCGGCGCAGGCGGCGGCATCGGGGATATGCTTTCCGGTATGCTGGGTAGCGCAGGACAGGCAGTCGGCGGAAATCAGAATCTTGCCGTGGGAGGACTGGGAGCGCTGGTCGGCGCCCTTCTGGGGGGAGGCGGAAAATCCGTGGGCGGTGCTGTGGGCGGCGGTGTGATGGCCGTGCTCGCGTCAATGGCGTTCAAAGCTCTGGCGGGCGGCGGGGGACAACAAGCTCAGGTTCCCGTCGGACTTCTGGAACCGCAGACAGCATCTGAGAGGCAGGAACTTGAAAATAAATCAGGAATAATCCTGAGGGCCATGATCAATGCCGCTAAGGCGGATGGTCAGATTGATCAAAACGAAATGGATCGCATCCTGGGAAAACTCAAAGAAGCCGGTATTGATGAGGAAGGACAGCGCTATGTAACGGATCAGATGCAAACCCCCGCGGAAACCGATCAACTCATTGCGGCGGCCCAGGGCGAGCCCCAGCTCGCAGCACAGATCTATGCGGCATCTCTTTTGGCCATTGAAGTCGATACACAAGCTGAGCGAGATTACCTAAACCAGCTGGCAGGTGGAATGGGTCTTTCTGCGCAGGTCGTAAGCCGGATTGAGGAGATGGCCGGACTACAGCCAGCCTAAATCATTTTGGGAACAACTGGAAAGAACAGTTGCCGGGATCAAAAGCCTTTCAGCTTCCGAAAGCGCCGCTCAACTGGCCGCAGGCGGCGAGGATATCGCTGCCTTTGCTTTTACGAAGCATGGTGGTGAAATGCCTGTCCAGCAGAATTTGCTGAAAGGCTTCCACGTCTTTTGCGGAAGGTGATTTAAAAGGCGATCCGGGATATTCATTAAAGACAATCAGGTTCAATTTGCAGCGCTGATCCTTTAAGAGTCTGGCCAGTTTTTCGGCGTCCGCCCGGGATGAATTCACGCCGTCAATGAGAATATATTCAAACGTGAGCAGGCGACGCCCCGGCATGGGATATTTTTTACAGGCAGCAAGCAAGATTGCGAGCGGATACTTTTTATTGACCGGCATGAGCTGATTGCGGATTTCATCATCAGGCGCATTGAGTGATACGGCCAGATTGATGCATATGTCTTTGCCCAGCTGGATGATTTGCGGCGCAAGCCCGCAGGTGGAAACTGTTATCCGGCGATTGGACATCCCCAGACCGAAATCACAGGTAAGAATTTGGATCGACTTAATCGTACTTTCGTAGTTGGCCAGCGGCTCGCCCATGCCCATCATGACGATGTTGTTGATACCTGCGCCATCCGGCGTTTCGTGCTTCAGGGTAATCAGCTGGCCGACAATTTCCGCAGGCGTTAAGTTGCGTTTGAAGCCCTGGCGCGCGGTCAGACAAAATTCACAACCCATCGCACAGCCGGCCTGCGTGGATAAGCAAATCGTCCAGTGGCTTTTCCCAGGGATTAAGACGCTTTCGATAAAAAGCCCGTCCTCCAGCTTCAGAAGCGCTTTTTGCGTGCCATCCTGCGATTTCTGAATTTTGACAATCTCCGGCCGGTAAATGCGGGCGATGGCGGAAATTTTTTCCCGGAAGTCGCGCGACAATGTCGTCATGGCATCAAATGACGTACAGCCGGATTGATGTAGCCATTTCATGATCTGCCGGGCGCGGTATTTTTCCTTGCCGGAAGTGGCAATGAAGGCTTCCATCTCCGGGAGGGTGAAGTCCAGCAGGTTGGGTAAGGCGCTAGTCATGAAGTTTATTCTTCAAAGTTTCCGCGATGGCGTCAATGAAACCTTCCGTGTTGACTTTCCGATTGGAAGGTTTCTTTTCGGCTAAAAGCAGCAGGTCGCCGGTCATGATGCCGTTTTCCACCGTTTCCAACGCCGCTTTTTCAACCTGATCGGCAAATTTCACAACATCCAGTGTTCCATCCAGTTCGCCGCGTTTACGCAGGCCGCCGGTCCAGGCAAAGATCAGCGCCATCGAATTACTGGAGGTCTCCTCGCCTTTTAAATGTTTATAGTAATGTTTCTGCACCGTGCCATGCGCGGCTTCGTATTCAAACCAGCCGTTGGGGGAGACCAGCACGGATGTCATCATCGCGAGTGATCCGCTGGCGGAAGCAATCATGTCCGACAGCACATCGCCGTCATAGTTTTTCAGTGCCCACAGCATGCCGCCTTCTGTTTTCATAATGCGCGCGACCGCGTCGTCAATCAGCGTGAAGAAATATTCAATCCCAGCGTCTGCAAATTTATTTTTCCAGTTCTTTTCAAATTCCCGGTCAAAAATATCGCGAAAGCCCGCATCATATATTTTGGAAATGGTATCCTTCGTGGAAAACCACAGATCGATTTTCTCGGCCAGCGCATAGGTGAAGCACGCCCGGGCAAAGCTCAGAATCGATTGTTCCAGATTATGGTTAATCTGAACGATGCCCGCCGATGGAAATTCCTGCACCAGGGAGGTTTGCGGCTTGCCGCCATCGGCCGGGGTAAAAACAACTTCCAGCTTTCCGGCCCGCGGAATACTTAACTCAAAATTATTATAAACGTCGCCATATGCGTGACGGCCGATGGTAATCGGTTTTTTCCACGCCGCAACACCGGGCTGGATATTATTGACGAGAATGGGCTTCCGGAAAACCGTACCGTCGAGCATCGCCCGGATCGTGCCGTTGGGACTTTTCCACGCTTTCTTTAAATTGTATTCCTTCACCCGGTCTTCATTGGGAGTGATCGTGGCGCATTTAATGCCGACACCGTATTTTTGAATTGCGCGGGCGGCGTCAAACGTGACCTGATCATCCGTGTCATCGCGATGCTTAACGTGAAGATCGTAATAATCAATATCCATATCCAGATAAGGTAGAAGCAGTTTGTCTTTCACCATATGCCACATGATGCGGGTCATTTCATCGCCGTCCATTTCGACCAGTGTTGTTTTCACTTTTATTTTTTTTGTCATGTAAAAGTATTACTCCATCGCTTTATTTTTTTTATTTTTGACTGCGGACGTTGAGCGCGCCACCGGCCAGGATGATTTGTTTTTGCCTTGACGACAAAGAACAGCTGACCTCAAATGTCGTCCCGCGGGTCTTGTTTTTCACAATCGGATTTTTGCCTTCCAGCACGGCAGCTCTCAACGCGGGGATTTCCAGATCGTCTCCTTGCGTCAGGGTGTCATAGTCGCTTTCATTCAGGAATGTTAAAGGAAGAATGCCGAAGTTAATCAAATTGGCGGCATGAATTCTTTCTAAAGATTTGGCAATGACCGCGCGCACACCCAGATACATGGGGCAGATGGCGGCATGTTCGCGCGACGAGCCCTGGCCGTAGGACAGGCCGGCCACAATGATGTTGTGTTTTCCTGCTTCTTTTTGCGCCAGGGCCCGGCCGGCAAAGGAAGCATCCACGTTTTCAAAAACAAATTCGGAATACTTGGGAATATTAGAACGATATTTCATCCGCGCTCCGGCTGGAATAATGTGATCCGTTGTGATCTTATCTCCGACCTTAATGGTGATCTTGCCTGCAACAACATCCGGCAGCGACGAATTGGCAGGCGGAGCGCCGATGTTCGGGCCGCGATAAATTTCAATATGATTTCCGGCTTCTTCCGGACGGATGATCATGCTGTCATCAATGACTAACGTCTGGGGCATCTCAACCTGCGGATAATCCATCGGGAGATCGCGCGGATCAGTAAAGCGGCCGGTAATGACCGCCGCTGCCGCCGTTTCAGGACTGACCAGATAAACATCAGCGTCCATCGTTCCCGATCGTCCCAGAAAATTTCGGTTCGACGTGCGCAGCGATACCGCGCCGGATTTCGGACTCTGGCTGTTGCCGATGCAGAAACCGCAGGCGTTTTCCATCAGACGCGCGCCGGAAGCGATGAGAGACGCCAGATAGCCGTCCCGTGCAAGGTTGTCCAGCACCTGCCGGGACCCCGGCGCTAAAATAAAACTGACGTCGGGATGAGTCACACGCCCCTCGAGAATCTTCGCCACGGTCACCAGATCTTTATATGACGAATTGGTGCAACTTCCCAGACAGACCTGATCCACGGCAATTTCTTTCATACTGCGCACGGCGGCGATATTTTCCGGGCTGTGCGGTTTGGCTGTCATCGGCTCAATCGCTGATAAATCAATTTCGACATTTTTTGCGTAGGCCGCATCGTCATCTGCCTTCAGTTCAATAAAATCGGCTTCTCTTTTTTGCGAGGCAAGAAAAATTCGGGTTCGTTCGTCGCTGGGGAAGATGGAAGTGGTCACACCGCACTCCGCGCCCATATTGGTAATGGTGGCGCGCTCCGGAACGCTGAGTGACAGAACCCCCTCTCCGCCATACTCGAAAATAGTTCCGACATTGCCTTTCGTTGTGAAAATCTCCAGCACTTGAAGGATCACATCCTTGGCGGAAACCCAGGATTGCAGACGGCCAGTGAGATTAATTTTAATAACAGACGGGCAAGTAAGGTAGAACAGTTCACCCGCCATTGCCTGCGCCACATCAAGGCCGCCCGCTCCAATGGCAATCATGCCTAGCGCACCACAAGTGGGCGTGTGACTGTCTGATCCGATGAGCGTCTTGCCGGGAAGGCCAAACCGTTCCAGATGGACCTGATGGCAGATGCCGTTGCCGGCGCGCGACAGCACCACGCCGAATTTCCGGGCAACGCTTTGCAGATAGCGGTGATCGTCCGCGTTTTCAAAACCGATTTGAATCGTGTTATGATCGATATAGCTGACGGACAGTTCTGTTTTAACCTTCGGGATATTCATGGCTTCAAACTGTAAATAGGCCATGGTTCCTGTGGCATCCTGCGTAAGGGTTTGGTCGATACGTATGCCTATTTCCGTGCCGGGCGTCAGGCTTCCGGAGACCCAATGCGAGGCGAGAATTTTTTCAACAATATTTTTCCCCATTTGTTCTTCCTTGATACAACTTAATAATTTTCTAATTTACGTTAGTCTTTCGGTAACAGGATAATCGCTATCCGGCGATTCTTCGCCCGCCCTTCCGGTGTCGCATTATCGGCAACCGGCTGATATTCTCCAAAAGCGGTTGCCGAGAGAATGGTCGGATCAATGCCCTGCTGCTGTATATATTTTGAAACATTGATGGCGCGCGCCGCGGAAAGTTCCCAGTTGGTGGGATAGATTTTTATAAGTTTGCCGCTAATCTTGATGTTGTCCGTGTGACCTTCAATTCGGATATTTTTATCCTTAACATGCTTCAGAATTTCTACCACCCGGTTGAGCACTTCGAGACCTTCATCTTTTACTTTTGCTTCACCGGAATCAAATAAAATTTTATCAACAACGTCCATGGTCAGTTTACCCTTGAGTTCTTTGATGGTAATCTCTCCCTGGGCGATTTCAACCTTCATTTCTTTTAAGAGTTCCCGGTAGGTATTGCTGGCTTTTTCCACTTCCTGCGTTTTTTTCGTTACTTGAGACACATTTTGTTTAAGTTTGCTGTTTTCCGATTCCAGAATCGTAACAACATTCGTAAGATCTTCATTCTGCGCGGTTAAAGAGGCTATTTGATCCTTCAGATTTTTATTCACCGTTTCCAGAGCGGTCACGTGTTGGGTCAGTTGAGCTGTTTCATCCACTTTTTTCAGATATTTACTTTCCGCGACCACACAACCGCTGCATAGAAAAGCCAGCATAAAAATACTTAAACAAACAAGTGCTGTTCTTTTCATAAAAATCCTCCTGATCAATTAGTTAAGTCTGTCATCATGGATCAATGTCAGCGAACACATTGGTAAGGTTAAATTCATATAATAAACAGGTGGGATAATCAACGAGGAAAACCAAACAAAAAAAGAGGCTTTCATGCCCCTTTTTTTGAAGATATGTTTTGTGTCAGAACACCCCAAGATCAGGTGCCGCCATTGTCATCCAGACCTTTGACGCGAACGGCTCGTTGAAATCTTTTTTGAAAATAGGGCTGATCCAGACTGTCAATACGCACGGATTTTCCACGATAAGAAGCGTGAACAAATTCATTATTGCCGATATAAATCCCAACGTGACCAATCGGTTTTCTAGTGCGGAAGAAAACCAGATCACCCTCAACCAGTTCATTGCGGTCAACCCGAACCCCAACGTGGGACTGCTCATTCGCGGTGCGCGGCAGGGAGATGTTGAATAATTCATACATTTTCCGGACAAACGCGGAACAATCAATACCTTTTACTGTGGCGCCACCCAGGCGGTAAGGCGCTCCCAGGAAACCCGTGGAAACTTTAATAAACAATTTTCTTTCATCCACGCTGCCCCACTTGCCTAAAAGCTCGTCACAGGCCTGGTTTTCACAGGCAAGGGTGCTGACGGTTTCGGGAGACGCAACGTCTTCTTCCTCGCTTAGCAACTCTTCATCGTCATCCTCAGCAGATGCAGCGGGTGCGGATGGTTTTGCTTTTGCTAAAATGAGGACGCGCCCGGCGAGCAGCTTTTTCGATTTAACATTATTTAAAGCGGCAATTTGTTTTGCGGGAACACCCGTTTTTCTGGAAATAGTAAGAAGGGTATCACCCTTTTTTACTTTGTATGAAGTGGTGGATTGAGGTTTTGATTTTACCAAAGCAGGTGAAGTGGATTTCTTTTGACTGACTTGCAAAACCTGACCGGGTTTGAGTTTTTTACCGGCAAGGTTGTTAGCCTTTTTGATTTCGGCTACGCTGATGCCCAGTTTTTTGGAAATCGTGTAGAGGTTTTCACCCTTTTTTACTTTGTATTGGCCGGCATATGCGCCGGTATTGAAACAGAACAACAAGAAAAGAAAAAATAATCCCGAGACTACTAAAATCCGCCGTTTCATCATGAAGTACCTCCTTATTTTGCGGGGGGGTCCCATTTTGTTAACGGTGCACAGATTGCAGCCCTATGCCGCTCAGTGTAAATATATCTAAGGATAATTTACTGCACACAGAAAACGAAGTTATCATTAAAAGCCCTATCACCAGCTTCGTGTTAGTTGACATACTAAAAAATAAATAGCCTGTCAAATATATTTTGCATTCTTTTTTAATGCGGTATAGGAAGCGACAGCTGAAAAAAAGGAAAATCATCGTGATGCGTCACTGGAAAAAAATCGTTCTATGGTGTGTTATTGCCTTAATAGTCTTCTTTGTCATAGATGTCGGACGCTATTTCTTCTATCCGAATGTCGCTGATCTCGCGAAGAATCGTCCCGGTAAAACAGCCTTCATGGAACATCGGGAGTACATGTGGAAGGAAAAAGGCATCAAGAAAAAAATTTCAACATCCTGGGTTCCACTTTCACAAATATCACCTTACGCCATGAAGGCGGTCATTATTGCTGAAGATGATAAATTCTGGGACCATGAAGGTTTTGATTTTGAAGCCATGCAAAAGGCTCTGGAAAAAGACATTAAGAAGAAGAAATTTAAAGCCGGCGGGAGCACAATATCGCAGCAACTGGCAAAAAATTTATATCTGACGCCGGACAAGAATCCGATTCGAAAAATCAAAGAAGCCATCCTGACCTGGCGTATCGAACGGCAACTGAGCAAAAGAAGAATCATGGAACTCTATTTAAATGTTGCCGAGTGGGGAGATGGACTATTCGGCATCGGGGCAGCTGCGCGTAAATATTATGGCAAATCCGCCGGAGGGCTTGGTCCACGCGAAGCAGCAGGACTGGCTGCCGCCCTGCCCAATCCAAGACGCTTTCGACCTGACGGCAGTTCACAATACGCATCCAACCGCGCAGATAGAATTTATCAGATCATGGTGCGCCGAGGCATTGTCATTGAAGAATATGATGAAGTCATTGACGAAAAAGAGGATGCCCCTGAAGAGGGAAAAGAGGAAATCCAGACGCCCGGCGAAAATCCTCAGGCTGACGCACCCGAAGACGTGGCACCTCCCAAAGAAATGCCTGAATGACAAAGGCCCGACATTGCCTCTGATCCCGGCCGGTTCATTTATGTTTTTGTGTCCATCGGTGTCAAATGTTCAGGCACCTGGACTGCGATAACCTCTCCGGTCGCGCAGACCTTACCTCCCGCGATGAGACGCGCCTCCACGATGACCTTGCGTCCCTTGATTTCTCTGGCCTTCGCACGGATTTCCAGATGGCAGCCCATCGGCGCAGGCAGGAGGTAATTGACATGCAGCGACGCGGTCACAAAACGAAGAGCCGGCTCGCTACCCAGCTCGCGGTTTTCAGCCCGGTATTTGGCGGCGGCCGCCGTGCCCATGGCGTGACAGTCAATCAGCGATGCGATCAACCCGCCATACACATGTCCGGGCGCCCCTCCCGTGTAACGGGCTTCAGGGGTGTGAAGGCAGACGGCCTCTTCACCCTCCCAGTAACTCTTGATCTGCATGCCGTGTTCGTTGAGACGACCGCAACCGTAACAGTGGCTGAAATGATCCGGGTAGTAATCCTGAAACGCTTTTTTTGTCATCTGCTCTCCTTGTTGATGGCGCTCACGAGATGATCCGAATATACATCATTGCCCCGTTTCGTCAACCACTGCTGCAGATAATTCCTGCAAAAATCATTGACTTCTTTTACAATACTGTCATCATTGCAGTCGTCGATCAGCAACAAAATTTAATCAAAGGAGGCAGTGAAATGGCCATTAAAGAATGTGCAAACTGTGGATATCAATCCGAAACACCATTTGAAAATGATACTTGTCCTGAATGCGGACAGACCTTCTGGAAATGCCGGGAATGCGGCTACATCCTCAAAGCGCCGACCCTCCCGGAACAATGTCCATCCTGCTTCAGGAAATGCGAGTTTAAAAATGTCACGTGTTATACGCCGGAATGCGGGGGGCCGGGAAATATTGACAAAACGCTGTAAGCCCGGCAGGAGGTCTTCATGAAAGCATTTATTGATCCGCCAAAGTCCATTCCATTTTACCTGAAAATCGGCCTCTGGATTTCCAGAATAGTCACCGGCCGGAATCTTTTACCCGGCAGACTGCTGGCATGGTATCCAAAAGTGGCTTTAAGCTCCGGCATTATGGAAGCCCTTGTTGCTCACCAGGACGGCAAACTGGACAAAAGGATGCTCAAGCTGGTCCGGCTGGCGACATCTTTTGGTGTTGCCTGCCCTTTTTGCATCGACATGAATGCTTATGACTACGATCAATACGACATAACGCAAGGCGAGATTGCGGCTTTGCAGGGGAAAATTGATGTTGCCGCAGTCCCTACATTTTCTCCCCGCGAAATCATCGCCATGGAATATGCTGTTTTAATTTCCGCCACACCCCCGCGGTTTACGCAAGACTTCATCCATCAACTGAAAAACAATTTTACCGAGCGGGAAATCGTAATTTTAGCAAGCACAGCCGCGCAGGTTAATTACTGGGCGCGGCTTCTGCAAGCGCTGGGCGTCCCGCCTGCGGGATTTTCAGACCATTGCGCAATCCAGTTTTCAAAACCAAAGCCTGATTAACGGGTTGCCCTGTCCGAGCGCGAAGGCCAGGGAATTATCGTCATTTTCATTGCCGGCAGCACCCGGCACAGCATTGATAAAACACTTGACACAAAAAAAAAGATATTATTAACAATAACGCCTTGTGTTTTCGTTTTTCAGGAGAGACTGCCCTTTCTCCCGCGGGGAAAAGCTTTCAGCAGGCCATGACCATCTCAAGAGAAAGAAGATTTTACCATGCAACTAAAAAAATACATTATCATTACAAGACCATGGTCCTTCACCATGTCACTGATTTCCGTTTCCGTGGGCACCCTGCTGGCCGCTGAAGTCGGGGCGATATCCTGGTTGTGGTTTTTGATTACAGCGATCGGCATTACTTTTTTTCATGCGGCAGCCAATGTTATCAATGATTATTTTGACACAAAAAATAAAATTGATACGCCGGATGCTCCGACCGTAAAATACAGACCGCAACCCATTATTGCCGGCATGATGACATCCAGACAGGTTCTGGCCGAGGCCATTATTCTTTTCACAGTGACGGCCGTCATCGGCTTCGTGATAGCCTATATGCGGTCATGGCATGTTGTCTGGATAGGCGCTGTGGGTCTCCTCACCGCTATTTTCTATACTGCGGGACCGGTCAAATTCAAATATCGCGCCCTGGGTGAAATTGCCGTTTTTCTGATGTGGGGCCCTTTGATGGTTTCAGGCGCTTATGCGGTTCAGGTGCAATCCCTGTCCCTGAAGCCGCTTTTGATTTCCATTCCTTTTGGAATCCTGGTGGCGCTGGTTCTGTTTTCCAACAACATGAGGGATATCGCTTTTGATTCCCGGCAAAAGGTAAAAACGCTCAGCATTGTGATGGGACTGGAAAAAAGCTTTCTGATCTTTGCCGGTCTGATTTTAGCAGCGTATGTTTATGTTTTCGGAATGATCGTCCTGGGCATGATGAGCCTGTGGGGATTGATTATCTTTCTTTCCGTGCCCAAAGCCTGGAGTCTGCTGAAAACCTTTCAGCACAAAATACCGGATATGGCGGACGCATTGACAGCGCAATTTGACACGGTCTTCGGCGTTCTGCTGATGCTGGCTCTTTTTCTGGATAGGATTGTGCATCTATGATCATCTGGGGTGCGATTCTACTGGCTATCGTCTGCTGGGCTTTTACCTTCGGTCTGGCCTGGGGAAACTTCTGGGTTAAAATCGGCCTTTCCGTCATTCTCATCTGTGCTTATTCCTTTTACTGGCAAAAACCAAAGATCAGCTTTTCGCTGCGATCCGTATTCCTCGGCATTGCATCCGCCGTCGTCCTTTACGGCATCTTTTATCTGGGTTTTGTTCTTTCACCTTATATCGTCCCCGGAGCAACATCCCAGGTCGGCGGTATTTATGACATGGGCATCCATACCGATCGGCGGCTCATCTTCCTGCTGCTTCTGTTTGTTACCGGTCCCGGAGAAGAAATTTTCTGGCGGGGATTTCTGCAGGAGCGCCTGATGGGCCAATATGGAAATACAGTCGGCTTTATTCTGACAACATTCATTTATGGCAGCATCCATATCTTTTCTCTGAACTTTATGTTGACGATGGCGGCTTATGTTGCCGGGGCGTTTTGGGGCGCGCTTTATTTATGGAAACGGGATCTGACGATGGTTATTGTTTCCCACTCTCTCTGGAGCGCGGTGATCTTCGCCATATTTCCCGTTCACTAAAGCAATCAAAGGAAAATCATGGCACAATCCGTAAAATTCCGGGATCCCCGGGTCCATCAGAAAATCGACCGCCACCTCGCCTGTCCGAAATGCCACCGGGACACAACCGGGTGCCTCTGCACAAAAGCCCCGGTCTTCGAGAACCATATCCCCGTGATCATTCTTCAGCACCCGCAGGAACAATACAAAGAGCTCAATTCCGCCTGGCTCACCAACATCATGCTTCAAAACAGCCATGTTCGCGTCGGCCT
>CAYVFA010000003.1:0-46367 GCA_964450075.1 uncultured Smithella sp. | reverse complement strand
TGGCCAAACTGATCGTGCAGAGCGCTCTGGCCAGAAAAGAAAGCCGCGGCCTGCACTTTACCATTGACTATCCGGAGTCAAAGGATTCTTTCCTGAAGGATACGATTCTGGTTAAAAAATAATTTCTGAAAAACTTTGCCATCAGGCCGGGTCTTTTGACCCGGCCTGATGATTCTCTTTATTTTCCGAAAACCCGGTTAAAGATGAAATCCAGGTTCTTTAAGAAATTATTGACGTTGAAAATACCATCCAGATCTTTTTCATTCAGGAATTTTTGAACCATCTCGTCTGCAGCCAGGAGTTTTCTGAATTCGATGCCTTCCGTCCAGGATTTCATCGCGTTTTTCTGGACAATGGCGTATGCGTCTTCTCGCGTCGTCCCTTTTTCGATGAGCGACAGCAGTACCATTTGCGAGAAAATCACACCATGCGTCATATTCAGATTCGCCAACATGCGTTTCGGATAAACAACCAGTTTATCAATCATTCCGGTAAACCGCCCCAGCATGAAATCCAGAACAATGGTCGCGTCCGGTCCGATAACTCTTTCGACTGAAGAGTGGCTGATATCCCGTTCATGCCACAGTGCAACATCCTCCAGAGCCGCGACAGCATAAGAACGCACCAGCCGGGCCAGACCTGAGATATTTTCCGAAAGCACCGGATTGCGTTTGTGCGGCATGGCCGAAGAGCCTTTCTGGCCGGGAGAAAAATATTCCTCCGCTTCCCGCACTTCCGTTCTTTGCAGCAGGCGAATTTCCTGAGCAAACTTATCCAGTGAGGATGCGATAATCGCCAGTGTGGCAAAGAACTCCGCGTGACGGTCGCGCTGAACAATCTGCGAGGACACTGGCGCCGGTTTCAAACCCAGCTTTTCACAAACATACCCTTCGACAAACGGATCGATAAATGAAAAAGTTCCGACGGCTCCCGCGATTTTTCCGTAGCTGACGGTTTCTTTGGCTCGGACAAGACGCTCGCGGTTGCGCTCCATTTCCTGATACCAAAGAGCCATTTTCAAACCAAACGTAATCGGTTCGGCATGAATGCCGTGCGATCGGCCGATCATTAAAGTATTTTTATGTTCAAAGGCTTTATTTTTCAATACGGGCAGTAGCAGATCAAGATCGTCAA
This sequence comes from uncultured Smithella sp., assembly GCA_964450075.1. GTDB lineage: Bacteria > Desulfobacterota > Syntrophia > Syntrophales > Smithellaceae > UBA8904. Next base: position 45,233 of record CAYVFA010000003.1, on the reverse strand, counting down.
GCAAAATTTCCGCCGCTTCTTTGAGCTGTATGGCCAGCGCTGTATCCAGAACATCGGATGACGTGAGGCCCATGTGAATAAAACGGCCGTCCTCACCTATTTTTTCCGTGAGTGATGTTACAAAAGCGATGACGTCATGCTTGGTGATTTTTTCAATTTCATCGATCCGGGCAACGTTAATAACTGCCTTCGCTTTAATCGTCTCAACAGCCGCAGCCGGAACCTTACCGAGCTTCACCATCGCTTCACAAGCCGCCACTTCCACATCCAGCCATTTCTGATACTTATTTTCCTGGCTCCAGATCGCCGTCATTTTTTCTCTTGAATATCTCGGGATCACAATCTTCTCCTGTTTATGTTTTTTACTGCCTGGACTTGGCAGTTAAGTGCCTGCTTATTATGAGATGAACCGATCCGTCAAGTTATAATATGTACATTTCCGATTCCTTTTATTGACAATTGTTTTCCTTTTTGCCTATACTCTTTCAACAAAAATAACTTCATCTTGAAAGAATTTTTAAGGAGACAATAAAATGAAAAGAGCCATCATTTGCATGTTTACTGTTTATTTCCTTCTCGGCTTCGGCCTGATAACATCCGTCGCTGAAGAAACCAAGGTATCATCAGATAAAAGTGTCACCGACTCTGCCAAAGGCACGGCCAAAGACGTGAAAGACGGAACGGTTAAAGGCTATAAGGACGCCATTGTCCGGGATGCCAAGGCCATGAAAGAAGATATCCCCAAAGGCTTAAAAGAAGCAAAAGACGCGACTGTTCAACAGTCCAGGGAAATCAAAGAAAGCGCCAAAAAGGAATTTAAAGAAATCAAAGAAGGCACGAAGCAAGGCGTCAAAGAACTCAAAGATACCGTATCCAATCCCGGTTCGAAATTAAAACCGGAAAGCAAGTAAATAACCGCAATATTTTCCCGGGGAGGATTTGTTTTGAGGACTTTACTTCACAGGCTGCTGGCATTATTCATATTCTTCATGATCATTCTTTCCTGTGCGCCAACGGGTGACACGCTGAATAAAGCACCACAATCCGCCGGAGGGGCTCTCCAACCTCAGATTAAAGCGCCACAGACTGATCAACCGACAAATTATCCTCAAATTAAAGAACCGCGATCCGCCGGACAGACCATCCTGGAAGCCATCAGAATTACGGAACCGCTCAGCTTCTGCGGTGAGCCGGTCCCGCTTGCCAACCCCGATGTGAAAGAACGACTCGAACGGGAGATGCTGTTGTCACTGGATAACAGCGACGACACCATTCTCTGGTTGAAGCGTGCTAACCGCTATTTTCCAGAAATTGAGAAAGTATTGAAAGCCAATGGGCTGCCTGATGATCTCAAGTACATCGCCATCGCGGAAAGTTCTCTTCGGCCGCTGGCTTTCTCCAACAAGGGAGCGGCGGGATACTGGCAGTTTATCGAAAGCACAGGCGCAAGATACGGTCTGGAAATCTCGAATGACATTGACGAAAGAAGAAATGTTTACAAAGCAACGTCGGCAGCCGTAAAATATCTCAAAAAACTTCACGCTCTCTTTGATTCCTGGACGCTTGCCGCAGCCGCTTATAACATGGGTGAAGACGGTCTGAAATCCGAAATTCTGGTTCAGAAGGTCAATAACTATTACCAACTTTACTTAAATCAGGAAACACAGCGATATGTTTTCCGGATACTGGCGGCAAAGATCATCATGTCCAATCCGGCAAAATTCGGTTATGTCCTGTCCGAAGATGATCTGTATTTACCAAGACCATTTGATCCGGTAGAAATAAAAGCCAGTCAACCGGTTCCGCTGCACATTATCGCACAAGCGGCCAACACATATTTCAAAGTCATTAAAGATCTCAACCCGCACATTAAGTATTATCATCTGCCGGCAGGCTCCCATCAGATCCACATTCCCAAAGGGACGGCAAACGGTTTTGCCGAACGCTATCATAAACTCATGACCGAATGGCTTGCCCTGCAAAGTAACTCTGTTTATACCGTTAAAAAAGGAGACACTCTTGCAGGCATTGCCGCCCGCTTCAAGGTACCCTATAAAGCTCTGGTGATTTGGAACAAGATCGGCAGCGACAGAAAAATTACGGCCGGCGATAAACTTTATATTTTTTCGGATACTTTAAAATCAGCCAACAAATCAGAGAGCGTCGATTAGCCGTTGCCGTCTGGCATCAAAACCTGCTCCAATTTTTTGCTGATCTACTTGTCCTTTGTATAATTCTTGACAAATTTCAGTTTCTACCATAATGACTAGCAATAGAATAGTGTTTGATCAGTCACTTCCTGATCAAGAATAATATCAAGCGTTTTAATGAGTATGTGCTTATGAAACTATCGACTCGTTCAAGATATGGCGTCCGGCTAATGATTGCTTTGGCTGCAGCCGAAGGTGGTAAGTCCGTCCTTCTCAAGGACATCGCCGCCAGTGAAGACATATCGGAAAAATACCTGAGTTTGATCGTCATCCCTTTAAGAGCAGCCGGACTCCTTCGATCCATCCGGGGCGCCCGCGGCGGTTATATCCTGGCCAGAGAACCGAAAGATATTTCATTATGCGATATTGTGGAGGCGGTGGAAGGAGAAACATGCTTGGTCAACTGTGTCAAGGATCCTGCTATCTGCCCGAGAACACTTGTCTGCCCGACCAGAGATACCTGGGCACAGCTCAGCAATACGATTAAAGAAGCGATGGCTGCCGTAACGCTTGCACAATTGGTTTCCGGCCGTGAAGCTAAAAAAGACCTTGCCCGGCCCGTCTCCAGATCCATCAAAAAAAGCGGATAAGAGAAACACATGGACATCACCCATAAAACACAAAAGTCAAAAATAGATTCTCCAGGTATTATCCATACCCAATATTTAACTTTTGCCGAACCGCCCCATTCGTTGCAGCTCAAGTCGGGACGCAGCATCGGTCCCGTTACGATTGCTTATGAAACATACGGCAAGCTCAACGCGGCCAAATCAAATGCCATTCTGGTGTGCCACGCCCTTTCCGGCGACGCGCACGCGGCGGGAATTTCCGCCGATGACAAAACCCCCGGCTGGTGGGATGGCCTGATCGGCCCGGGAAAAGCACTCGACACCGATCAATATTTTGTCATCTGCTCCAATGTTATCGGCGGCTGCAAGGGTAGCACGGGGCCTTCTTCGATCAATCCCGAAACGGGCAAACCTTACGCACTGGATTTTCCCATGATTACGATTGCTGACATGGTGGAAGCCCAGAGATATTTAATCGACGCATTCGGCATTGAAAAACTCCTGTGCGTCATCGGCGGCTCGATGGGCGGCATGCAGACCCTGCAATGGGCGTCAGCATACCCTGACCGCTTGCTCGCCGCCATTCCGATTGCCACGGCTCTCAAGCATTCTCCGCAGCAGATTGCCTTTAATGAAGTGATCCGGCAGTCGATCATGGCCGACCCGGCCTGGCGCAAGGGTTTCTATTATGAACACGGACAGCCGGAAAACGGTCTGGCCGTTGCGCGTATGATCGGTCACATCACCTTCATGAGCGATCAATCCATGGAAGAAAAATTTTCGCGCCGTCTTAAAAACGATAACCTAAGTTTTCAGTTTACCGACGACTTCGAAGTGGAAGGTTATCTGCGATATCGGGGCTACAATTTTGTCAAACGCTTTGACGCGAATTCTTATCTCTACATCACCAAGGCGCTTGACTATTTTGATCTTTCCGGCGCGCATTTTATTCCGGACGTCAAAAAAACAACCGTCCGGTTTCTGGTTCTTTCCTTTAAAACCGACTGGCTTTATCCTTCTTATCAGTCGCAGGATATCGTTCGCGCATTAAAGCGAAAACACGCCTTCACCACTTATTTTGATCTGATATCGACATACGGCCACGATGCGTTTTTGATTGAGATAGAAGATGAAGCAAGATTGATTAAAAATTTTCTGGCCAATATTCATCAAGTCTGAAAGAAATGACAAAACCCATGAAACCTGACCATCAAATCATTGCGGATATTATCCATGAAGGCGCACATGTTTTAGATCTGGGCTGCGGTAACGGAGAACTGCTTTCTCTTTTACGGCAGCATAAAAAGGCCCTGGTGCAGGGCATCGAGCTTGATGAAGAGCAGATGCACACCTGTGTGGAAAATGGATTGACCGTCTTACAGGGCGATATTGAAAGCGGTCTGGCGGATTATCCCGACCAGTCTTTTGATTATGTCATTCTCAATCAGATCATGCAGGAAATCAAAAAAGCGGATTATGTGATTCAGGAATCCCTTCGTCTGGGACATAAGGTCATTGTGGGTTTTCCCAACTTCGCGCATCTTTCGGCGCGCTGGACCCTTTTTTTCACCGGTAAGACGCCGATCAATGAAGCCCTGCCCTATTACTGGTTTGAAACACCCAACATCCGTTTCCTGACCATCAGTGATTTTATCGACTACTGCGACAAGAAGAACATTCATATTGAGCAGCGGTATTATCTCGGCAAAAAAGGCCGGATTTCTTTTCTGCCTAATCTGCTGGCGCAAAATGCCATTTTTGTCCTGACCAAATAACGAAGGAGAGCCCCATGGAAAAGAAAATACTCACATCAAACAAACTGCCTGTCGCCGGACCCTATTCACTGGCTGTGGAAGCAAACGGGCTTATTTTCATATCCGGGCAACTGCCGATTAATCCCGCGACCGGTGAAATCGTTATGGACATCCGGCAGGCTACCCGCCAGGCATTAACCAATCTTCAAACCCTGCTTGAAGAAAACGGTTTGTCCATGAATAATATTGTAAAGACAACTATCTTTTTAAAAGACATGAACGACTTCACCGCTGTTAATGAAATTTATGCGGGCTTTTTCACCGCTTCCCCCCCTGCCCGCTCAACTATTGAAGTATCGGCTTTACCCAAAGGCGTGCCGTTGGAAATTGAGGCCGTCGCGATGAGGAATTCATAACCATGGGCAAGATTCTATCGGTTAATCTCAGCGAGAAAAAAGGCGAGAAAAAGCACAACGTCTCGATCTGCCGCGCCATCATCAACCAGGGATTGGAAAACGACGCCCATATCGGCATGGTCATTCGCCAGATCAGCCTGCTTGCGCAGGAAAGCATCGAAAAAATCTGGCAAAAGGGATTGAATGTCAATTTTGGAGACTTTGCCGAAAATCTGACCACGCAGGGTATCGAACTTTACACCTTGCCTGTGGGGACAAAACTTCAAGCAGGCCAAGATGTGCTCTTGGAAGTTACGCAAATCGGCAAGACCTGCCTGACGCCCTGCGCGATCTATCATGCTGTGGGTGATTGCGTCATGCCCAAGGAAGGAATTTTTGTCCGCGTTTTATCGGAAGGCGCCATTTCCGTCGGAGATGAAATAAAAGTTGTCGAATGAACTGAAATGAACTGAAAGGATTTGATCACATTGCTTCATCAGATATCATCGCGTTGTTTAAAATGTAAGGTCCCCCAGTGCCGGAAAAGCTGCCCTGTGTCCACGCCGATCCCCGACGTCATAAGGCTCTTTGAGGAAGAGAAGGAGCAAGAAGCTTCGGAAATGCTGTTTGGGAATAATCCGCTTTCCGCTATATGTTCCATCGTCTGCCCGCATGAGCGTAACTGCTATGGCCATTGCGTACTGGGCAAAAAATCCGATCCGGTGGAATTCTTCAAGATCGAACAATATCTTTCGGGGAAATATCTCAACGAATACACCCCACCGGTTATCGATAAGAAGAATATTCATGTTGCCGTTATCGGTTCCGGTCCCGCGGGAATAACCATGAGCATTCTTCTCTCCCTGAAGGGCTTTCAGGTCACGTTAATGGAAGCCCGCGACAAGATGGGCGGCGTTTTAAGATACGGTATTCCGGAATTTCGTCTCCCCAGAGAAATTGTTTCAAGATACGAACCCATTTTAAAGGCACTAGGCGTCCGGTTCAAGCCGAACAGCTTTATCGGATCATCCATAACGCTTGATGATATGTTTATCGACGGCTACAAAGCCATCTTTATCGCTGTCGGTACGGCAAAGCCCAACAAGCTTGGCCTGCTGGGTGAAACCCTCGGCAATGTTTATTACGCCATCGACTATCTCAAAAGCCCCGAAGCTTACCGTTTGGGCAAAAACGTTGTGGTGGTGGGAGCGGGAAATGTGGCACTGGACGCCTCGAGAATTGCGATCCGTCATATCGGCCCCGACAGCCATGTTACGGTTATCAACAGCCTTCCGGAAGAAGCCATGACGGGTAACAAGCGCGAAATTGCCGAAGCGGTTGAGGAAGGCGTCCTGTTTATCCATCTTCTGCAGGCTATTAAGCTCGAAGAGGACGGCGTGAAATGTGTTACCGTCACGGCAGAAAAAACGGAGAATGGATTCATCTGCGAAGAAGATTTTACCCGCATCCGGAAAATTCCCGCCGATTCGATTATCCTTGCGATTGGCCAGGGGCCGCAGGGAGCGGTGATGACCGACAGCAATGTTTCAAAAACAAAAAGCGGTCTGGTAAACGCCGATGCCAACGGCCATACCTCTTCACCGGGCGTGTTCGCGGCGGGTGATATCGTCACAGGCCCGAAAACGGTTGTTGAAGCGGTGGCCTTTGCCAGGAAGGTTGCCGATGAAATCGAGAAATACTGCTTAGAAAATTGATTTTATTTTTGATAACAATTCCGATGCCATTTTTTTATACTTTGGCGCGGGAAACGGTATGCATGAGCTGGCTTGCGGCTGAATTGAGCTGATCCGTGACGGCCTTGAACTGTGAAAGCGCACTGGACAGCTGGCCTGCGCCATGATTCAGATCCGCCATCGCATCGCTGATCTGCCGGGAACCCAGGGATTGGAAATGCATGCCTTCATTCACTTTATCAAATTCCGGGCTGAGATTGGCGACCTTGGCAATAACCTGTGAGAGTTGCATCGTGGCGTCACCTGCCGACCGGACCCCGTGGGTCACCCCTTCCCGGAAACGATCCATCTCTTTGACGCCATCTTCGACAGATGCCTGCATTTCATTGATGATATCGGAAATATCCAGTGTCGAGATCGCTGTTTCATTGGCCAGACGTCCGATTTCCCGGGCGACAACGGAAAAGCCTCTGCCGTACTCGCCTGCTTTTTCCGCTTCGATTGCGGCATTGAGCGACAGGAGATTTGTCTGATCCGATATTTTTGTAATCGTTGCAATAATACTGTCCACACTTTCGGCCTTCTGGTGCATCAACGCAAGCTTTTCCGAAATAACATCCGTTCCATTCGACAGCGTTTGCATGGCGCCCTGTAAACCGGAAAGGCTTGCCTGCCCGGCATTGGCCAGACGGGACGCCTCCAAGGCGGCATTCTTTACACCGTCCATGGTTCTAGCCAGTTCTTGAGACGTCGCGGAGATCTGAGTTGCGGAAACGCCCACCTGTGCCACGTTTCCTTCAAAACCTTTCATCGCCTCTTCCTGCTGACTGGAAGCCGTCACAATGGATGCGGCAATTTCATTAAGGGTATCGACAGCCTCTTTAATTTTTATCGTTTGTTCACGAATGTTGCCCGTCATGTTGTTGATGGCCCGACTCAAAATTCCCACTTCGTTCAGGCTTTCACCCGAGTTTATTTTAACGCGAAGATCGCCATGGGCAATGCTGTTGGTCGCCTCCGTAACGTTATCCATTGGTTTGGTGATCAGGGTTCTTGTCAATAAATATACAAGCAGGGTTACCAAAATGGCGATCAGCAGCATACTGATAAATGTCTTTTTCAGGAAGGCGTATATTCCTTCCAGAACCTCATCGTATCCACGGGAAAAAATAATGTACCAGCTATCCTCCATATGAAACTGTGTTGTTGTTAATTTTTCTACATAATAAACTTTTTTAGTTCCCTCAAAGGACGACACAAAGTAGGATTCGCCTCCGCCGATTCTTTCCATCACCGGTTTGATTAAATCCTGGCCTTTTGAATTCAGTATCAATTTTTTTTGGGGATGCGAAATAATCATACCATCATGATCGATCATCGACAGATAGCCTGTGACACCGATAACCGACTTTTCCACAAAGAACTCCGTGAAATAGTCCATTCTCGGTGCAACGATGGTTGCGCCAATGATGGCGCCGTTTTGAACAATGGGAACGGCAACGACAAAGATGGGGTTACCCCTCAGGAGACTGGGATAGACCTCACTGATATAATAAGGTTTCCCGGAAAATACCGCTTTAATATAGCTGAAATCGGGACCGCATTTCCCGATCGTTTTGCCATCCACCGTATCGATAAAGAAATTCCCGTTGCCAATCAACTTTTTTTCATTCCCTGCCTCTATCAGGATCGTCTGACCTTCGGCAAGTTTGATCGCCAGAGGAATATTTTCATAATAGGGATAACGCGCGTGCATCTCCGACAGGAATTTTTGCGCGGCCGATCTTTTTTGTGTGTCCGCAGGTGTCGCGCATACATCAACAATGCGCGGGTCCCGGGCAATAGTCTGGGCGGTGCGAATCTGCTCTTCAAGCCATCGGATCAATGCCTGATTCGTTTTTTTTGCGATGATTTCAGATATTTCAAGGTTGGTTTTCATAGCTTCCGGTTTACCCAGATGATACACGGCAATGGCGAAAGTTATGAAAAGCAGGGAAATTGCGGGAATGAGCAAAAGAAGATATTGCGTGGATATTTTATATGAATGGTATTTCTTGATTACTGAGTCCAACACCGACATATTGATTCATCCACATGTAGTTATTTTGTTGCCCGTCTTTTTCTTTCGATACCTTATTACCAATAATAAATCAACTATTTCGACAAACTGAACCATAAAATATCACCCGTCGTCCACAGGCATGCAGCCTGCCTCATTATTTTACTTGAAAGGATTAACTGGGCGCGATAGCATACTTCAGTTTTAACAGGAGACCTTCCAAAATGATTGAATATTCTGAGCAATACAAAGCAAAACTGACATCATTTGAAAATGCTGCGGCCATTGTTAAAGATGGGGACACGCTAATCCATGGCGTAACCATTTCCGAACCACCAGGCATGCTGGCTGCTATCGCTGAACGGGCAAGAACCGGTTACCTGAGCCGCATCAAAGTTTACACATTCAACGCCCAAAAACATTTTGCCGAGACGCTGGGCAGTCCTGATATTGCCGATGTCATCGATTCCTATACCTGGTTTGTGAGTAAAGCATCCCGGAATATGGTGCAAGTCGGATTGACACAATTTGTTCCCGCCTATCTCCATCAGGTGCCGAAAATCGTTATGGAAACCATGGATGTCAATGTTGCCGTCACCACCGTCGCCCCGATGAATGAAGATGGCTACTTCAGTTTTGGCCCCTGCAATGGATACTTATCCGTGATGGCAACACTGTGCAAAACATTAATTGTCGAAGTGAATGAGAACATGCCCTTCGTTTACGGCGACGCCATGATTCATATTTCCGATATCGAGATGATTGTGGAGAACACCGTCCCCCTGCTGGAATTATTACCCATGCAACCCAATCCGCTGGCGCCGGTCATTGGAAAGATCGTTGCCGAATATGTGCCGGACCGGGCGGTGATTCAACTCGGTCTTGGCAACCTGCCTAATGCGATCGCGCCTTATCTGGACGGACACAAGGATCTGGGCATTCATACGGAGCTGCTCTGTCCCGGCATGGTTGATCTCATTAAAAAAGGTGTCATTACGGGACGGCATAAGAATGTCCATCAAGGCAAACATATTTTTTCTCTTGCTTATGGCGGTAAAGAAACTTTTCAATATATGGATAAAGACAAAAGCTTTGAAAATTTTCCCAGTTCGTATGTCATGAACCCCGGCGTCATTGCCCAGAACCACCGGATGACAGCCATCAATGCCATCCTGCAAATTGACTTACTGGGGCAATGCAACGCAGAATATCTGGAAGGACACCAGTACAGCGGAACCGGAGGACAACTCGATTTTGTGAGGGGCGCTTACGATTCGCCCGAAGGCAAAGCCATCCTCGTCTTATACTCCACGGCAAAAAACGAAGAAGTATCTTGTATTGTCAGCCAGTTTCCGGCGGGGACCATGATCACGACACCCCGAACGGACGTGCATTATATTGCGACGGAATACGGCATCGTCAACCTGAAGGGGAAATCAACGCGGGCACGAGCGCTTGCTCTGATCAGCATCGCCCATCCCAAATTCCGGGATGACCTCATGCGAGAAGCCGAAAATATGGCGCTGATGTAGTGTTGATGTTCTGTTAAGCCTCAGGATCAGCGGCAGCTGAAAGCCCTCCGCTTCCCTGCCACCCTTATCGAAAAAACAGGGGGATAACCATGGTAGCCACAATTGCTATTCCCGTGATAATGAATGCCAGCATGATAAACCGGTGAGGCACAAAAGAAACAGGTTTGGATTCTCCGGATATTTCATCATTGATCCGTTTCATAAACATGCTCTTCGCGGCAAGAACTCTCATCACGGAAACTATGAAAAAAGCGCCGGCAAACAATCCGAAAGCCGCAAAAAGAAAAACGCCATGGTCGCCAACTGTAAAGGCCAGAAAGCTCATATAGAAACTCAATAAGGAACAAACCCCTGATACAATAATGACAGCCCATTCCCACATGAGTTATATCTCCAAAATCGGGTATTTTTTTTTGATTCCTACGGACTGGTTTTGCTAAATCCATCGCCTTACTTTTTCCGAATAATGTAAATATTCTTCCCCAAATTTTCGCAAAAGATATTGCTCTTCAGGTTTCACGGCTTTAAATAAAAAGAGGACATACAAAACCGGGATCGCCATGAATAGCCAAAGCGAAGACAGCAAGACAGCAAAACCGGATAAGAGAAGCATCAGCGAGAAATAAAGTGGGTTCCGGGAAAACCGATAGACCCCATTTGTTACTATTTTGCTGGTCGATTTTGACGTATTAAAAGTTGTTTTATTTCTGATCAGCATGAAAAATCCACTGGCGGCAAAACAGACGGCAATCACGATGAATATCCCGCCGAAAATAACGCGAGGAACGTGCGGAAGATTGATGAGAGCAATGGGAAATAAATATTCCAGCAGAAGTCCGCATCCCAGACAGACAAAGAAAAATATCGGCGGTGGTATGGTGATAGCCGCTGAATCCGTGAAATTCTTTTCCATAAATATCCTCATTCGGCTTCATGCAAAGTGAATGGCCATCATGGAGAAGTCGTCCTCGAGGATGTCCTGGCCGTGATAGGCCTGCATCTTCCGATAGAGGGCATCTATATCTTCGCCTTGATTCAATCTGTTTTCCAGCAAGTAGCCTCCCAGTTCTTCCAGTGTCCACATCTTGACGCCGGGGGCGTCCACTTCGTAAACACCGTCGGAAAAAACATAAAGATGGGCTCCGGGTGGAACGTTAACGGTATCTCCTTTGTAGAGACTCTCGGGAAGGCCGCCGATGAACATATTGTTCGTAAACAGGTGGGTCAAGTTCCCTTCTTTCGTCACCAGAAAAGCCGGTGGATGACCGCCGCTGGCAAAGCGAAGCTCGCGTGTGCTTCGATTGAAAACGCCATACCAGATCGTGAAGTAAAGGTTGTTGTGGTGCTCCATCAGAAAAGCGTCGTTTAGCGTCGCCAGAACCTTTTCGGGAATCCTGAAATCCGTGTTCGGAAGCGTCTGGGAGCGGATAGCATTGAAGGCCGATACAGACAACAGGGCAGAGCCGACCCCGTGACCGCAAACGTCCAGAAGATACACCGCAAAATGGTCCTCGTCAATCCAGTGGTAGCCAAAGCTGTCGCCGCCCAACTGGGCACTCGGGAAAAAGCGCCAGGCTGTTTTGATGGTTCCCTCAGGGATGGCTTCTGGAATGAGCGAAACCACGTAATCCGCTGCTTGCGAAAGTTCCGTGGCCAGCGCCTGCCGGCTGGCTAAAAGAGCGGCGTAAGCCTCGTTTCTCTGGAGAAGGTTGATATAGCCTTGCGAATGGTAGCGGATTCGGGCAATCAGTTCTATCCGGTCGGGCAGCTTGACCATATAATCATTTGCACCCAGGGCAAACGCGTCCGCCTTGGTTTCGGCCTCTTCTTTGGAAGACAGGACGATCAGGGGCACATCCTTAAGCTGGGGATGAACCCGGAAGAATTTTACCAGAGTCAGACCGTCGATGTCCGGCATGACAAGGTCCTGGAGGATTACCGTCGGTCCGTATTCAGCGGCGGTCGGGATGGCTTTTGTGGGATCCTGGCAATATTCAAAAACAATGTCTGTTTCCGGTTCAAGCATCCTTTTTACCGCGACGCCGACAATCGCCTGATCATCAATCAGCAGAACTTTGATTTTATGCGCCGTGAGGTCTGTCGCAGGCGCCTTACCTGCGGACCGGGGTGTGTTTTGTGTTTCATTTTCCGTCATAGAACAATTCCTTTACTGACCGTTATTTTTTTAAATATTGCTCCGGCAATCATTTCCAGAGGCAGAATTTCCACCGCGCCCCCCAGTTCCACTGCCGCCGCCGGCATGCCATAAACAATGGACGTTTTTTCATCCTGAACAATCGTATGCCAGCCCGCCTTGCGCAATGCCGTCAGGCCTTCCCCGCCGTCCCGTCCCATGCCCGTCAGGAGAACTGCCACATCCTTCCGGGGCCAGTATTTCTTCAAACTTTCAAAGAAAGTGTTGACGGATGGACGATAAGGGTAATCCCGCGGGTCGGCTGTGTAGTGGAAAATACGATCTTCTCCCAGCACCAGGTGATCGTTAGTCCCCGCAACCAACACAACACCGGTTTCGGGCTTCATCCCGTCCCGGGCAAGGACCACTTTTAGCGGTGTTTGAGAATCCAGCCATTGAGCCAAACCCTGCGCAAACTGGAGATCAACGTGCTGGCAGATTATGAAGGACGCTTCCAGACCTTCAGGAAATCCCGACAGGATTTTCGCCAGCGCCTTGGGGCCTCCCGTTGAAGAACCGATGGCAACCAGAGGTGGCAGGTGATCCGCAGGTGACCTTGTGCCGGGTGCAGCCACTGGCGCCGGTTGCGTCACGTTTCCCAGAAGTTTGGCCATCGTTGTTATTTTCTTGTGCAGGGCATCCGCGCCTTCCATAAGACCGTTGGGATGGATGACCGGCGTTGCAATGGCATCCAGCGCACCGCATCCCATCGCTTCAAAAACTTTTCCCGCCTGTTTCACGATGGAATCGGATAGAATCAGGATGGGACAGGGGGTTTCACCCATGACGTCACAAATCAGCTTGTCGCCATTCATGTTGGCCAGCGCCAGATCAACCAGCAGCATGTCCGGGGGGTTGCGCCGGCATTTCCGGATCACGTCACCCGCGTTGTCAGTTGACCAGACGATCTTGTAGTCCGTTTCCTGCGTAATGATCTGTTGCATTGTTTTCAGAGCAATAGCGTCATGATGCGCGACGGCAATTTTCAGGATCATCAGGGGCCTCCGATCAGGTCGCGTACGGCGGTCAGCAGGCTTTCGTCATGAAAGCTGCCTTTCGTCAGGTAATAGTTGGCTCCCGCTTCCAAACCTCTCAAGCGATCCTCTTCGCGGTCCTTGTACGAGACGATCATGACGGGCATTTCCTTCAGGAGCGGATCGGTCTTGACGGTGCGGACCAGATCGATACCATTCATGCGGGGCATATCGACGTCGGAAATGAGTAAATCAAAGGCTTGTGTTTTTAAGGTATTCCAGCCGTCCACGCCGTCCACGGCGGTTGTGACTTCGTAGCCCGCATGATCCAGAAGCCTGCGTTCCACTTCGCGCACAGTCAAAGAATCATCGACAATCAGGACCCGCTTCTTTCCTGCCAGCAAGGCCTGGCTGCCCTTACCGATTTTCTGGAGCTTGCCGGTCGTCAATAGCTGGTGAATGGACCGGACCAGGTCGTCCACATCGAAGATGACGACCGGAGAACCATCGTCCAGAATAGCGCCGGCGCTGACGTTGGGAATTTTTCCCAGACGGCTGTCGATGGGGCGCACAACAAGGTTTTCTTCACCGATAACATGGTCAACGACCAGGCCATAGCGATTCAGCCGGTCGCTGATGATAACCACTGAAAATCGTCCTGCCGGGACGGATACAGGTGGCAGTTGAAAAAGCTGACGGGCGTCAAGGATGCCCACATGCTCTCCATCCAGAGTACAGTATGGGCGATCTTCAATTTCTTTGATATCAGTGTGGGTCAGAGACAAAACCCGATCAATGCGCGATAGTGGCAGCGCATAGGGCTCATCGGCAATCGAAAGCAGGAGGGTTCGTAAAACCGACAGGGTCAGCGGCAACTGGAGATGAAAACGGGCGCCCCGACCGGCTTCGGCATCAACGCGCACGGTACCACCCACTTCATGGGCCATATTGAAAACAACATCCAGACCGACGCCCCGACCGGAAATTTCCGTTACGGCTTTGGCGGTCGAGAATCCCGGCAGAAACAGGAATTCGAACAGTTCAGCACGGGTCAGGCTCCCAGCCATTTCGGGTGTGACATACCCCTTTTCGACCACCTTGCCCCGGAGGTCTTCCGGATTGATTCCCCGACCGTCATCGGCAAGCGTGATGTTCAGCATTCCGGCTACGTGCCGGGCTTCCAGAATGATGGTTCCTTCTGCGGGTTTGCCTGCCTGCTGTCTTTCCGAAGGGGTTTCCATGCCATGATCGATGGCATTGCGAATCAGGTGGGACAGAGGCGCTTCCAATCTCTCCAGGATGTCCCGATCAACCGGCGTAGCGGACCCGGCAATTTCGAAATTGACCTGTTTTCCCGTTTCCCTGGCCAGGTCTCTGACCATTCGGGAAAAACCGTGCAGACCATCGGAAAAAGGCACCATCCGGCTGCTGATCACTTCGTTATACAGACGATGGGCCAGATGCTCTAGGCGGCGGGAGAAACGTTCAAACCGCACAATATCCTGTGAAACCGTTTGCTGAACGTCAGCAACGCGAAGCAGACTTTCCTGAATGCCTGCATCCTGGACACCCTCCCCGTTTTTCACTTGCGATTCCAGCGAGAGTTGCAGGGGCTTCTCCAGCTCTGCAATGCCCTTCTTTAAAGTCAACAGGCTTTGATAGACTGATTTGACGGATTGGGCCTGGACAAGACATTCTCCAGCCAAGGCCATGAGACGATTCATGTTTTCCGCTCTGACGCGCACCAGACCGCCTTCGCCTTTATCTTGTGTGCGTCGGGAGCGAACAGCCGGCGCGGTTGTCGGCCCCGCACACGTCCCGTCCTGACTGGAAGAATCGGTCGGGGGTTGCAAAGCAGGTTTTTCAGAAAGCTCGGCAGGGGTAACGGCAGTGGAGAGCACCGGCGCTGTTTGGGTGATGGGGGCGACAGGTTTCGGCTCCGCCGGGACGGTTGTTGTTTCGGGAATCACCGCTTGGGCGGTTTCCGGCGGCGCGGACAGGAATGCCCGCAGTTGATCCGCCATTGCCTGAATTTCATCAGTCCCTTTTTCCAGAGCAGCCGGCAGTTCACTGATATCCAGGCTGGCAAGAGCTGCAAAAAAATCGTTTCCCTTCAAGAGCCGGTCCACCGCATCGGGCGTCAGGGATCGTTTCCCGTGTTGAGCCGCTGAAAGCACGTCCTCCATGGCATGCGCTAGGGTAACGGCCGTATTTAAGCCAACAATCCGGGCAGCCCCCTTGATGGAGTGAGCGGCCCGCATAAGCGGTTCAATTCTTTCCGGTGTTTGGTCCCGTTCTGCCGTCACCAGCCCGGACTCCAGCGTCCGGGTGTTGGTTTCCAGCTCTACGCGGAACAAATCCAGCATGAGAGGATCAATGGGGGTATTGGCAGATGCGGCGGTCATTGATTAAGGCTCCTCGTCATGGCTGGAAAAAGCCGCTCTTCGTCCAGAAGTCCCACATGACGGCCATCCAGTTGAAAAATACCGCGCGTCAGGGATTTTGCCGAACGGGACAACGTAGCCGGGACTTCTCCCAGATCCTCCGGGGCAACTCGATGAACGCCCAGAATCTGTTCTACTGGAAATACGAAACGCTGCCCTTCCCTTTCAACCACCAGCATTCTGGCCTGAACCACAGGCAGTTCGTCACCAGCCTCTTCCATCGTCAATTCGAGAAGATCCGCGATGGAAACGCAAAGCAAAAGTTCTCCATTAATGTTGGCAATTCCCCGGAAAATACGGTTGACTTTGAGCGGCAGCGTATGAATCGGGGACGGCTCGGCTGCTTCCTGAAAAAAAATGGTTTTGATGGCAAACCGCTCACCCGCCAGGCGAAAGACCATGACGGACAAAGTTCCCATTCTGGCAATCTCCTTGGGCATGGCCATGACTTTTGCCCGATCCTCCAGATACTTTACCGGTAATTCCCGATCGAGATGCCGCCTTCCCGCAGTGGCATAGACGGGACAACGTCGGCAATGGATCAGACGGGCCAGTTCCAGACACGACCCGTCGCCGAAGATTCCCTTTTCTTTCCAGCAATATTTATTTGCGCTTTCCATATTTCTATCCATACCGGGAAGTTTTGTTAAGCTCTCTTCTCATCCGTCTTTGCTTCAGTACCCGCTTTTCTTTCAGCCCATTCGCGATAAAGAGCCTCTTTTTGTTTCTCCCCTTTTTGACGATAGAGAAGACTGGCATGGATGAGGCTTTCATAGTGTCCGGGATCAAGATAGATGGCTTTCAGAAAAAAATCCAGGGCAGCGTTCATGTCGTGTCTGGCCATCTGGATGACACCCATGAGACAATATGCTTCAACGGACGGTCCAACCTTCCGTGTATATTCCTGACAAAGACGCAAAGCGCCCTCCAGGTCCCCCCGATCGGCCAGAAGCCTGGCTTCCTGAATCTGCCCGTCCGGGAGCGGTTCCTCATCTGCGCTGACAGGCTTGACCGGCGGTTTGTTGCCGGATGCCTGGCTGTGCCCCGTCAAGGTCTTTACCTGCTGTTTTGCATCTGGAGGCGACGCAGATTTCAGTCTTGCGTTAGCAGTATTTTTCTGTATCGGCTGCAAAACGGGTTTTGTTAAAGCAAAAGCCCGATCCCACTTGCGGGGAAGATAGCCCTGCTGATGCCAGAAAATCGTTTCCGTGTGACCGGTAAAAAGCAGGCCTCCGGGCAGAAGAAGATGGTCCAGTCGCTCGAAGACGCTGCGGCGCGCTTCGGGCGTCAGGTAAATAAGCAGATTTCTGCAAAAGATGATGTCGTAAGGCCCTTGCCCTGTAAGACTGTCCGGTTTCACCAGATTGTCATGATGAAAGGTGACCTGCCCGCGCACCTGATCCGATACTTTTCGTCCCTGAGGTGTTTCCAGAAAATACCGGGCGACATCCGCTCCGATGTGTCCCCGGAATGAGCCGCTGCCATAACAGGCAAGCCGGGCCTTATTCAGGGCTTCGATACTGATGTCCACCCCATCGACGACAAAGGCCGCGGGCGGCAAACCTGCGGCAAGCAGTGTCATGGCAATGGAATAAGGCTCCTCTCCTGTTGCACAGGGAGCAGACAGAATTTTCAGAAGCTTTGTCTCACGTAATTCTCGAACATGGGAGGCAAGACAGGTGAATGGACCCCGATCTCGAAAAAACCAGGTTTCCCCGACAACGACGGCATCCGTTAGTCTTTGCCGTACGGCTTCGGATGAAACAAACAAACGTTCATACGCCTTTTGATCAGAGATGCCTTCCTGATGCATGGCCGCGGTAATGGCCCGGCTGACAGCCCCTTGGCCGAGAGCATCCGCAGCCATGCCAAGGTTAACCGTCAGGAATCGTGAAATGGCCGGAAGCGTATTCATCCGCTACTGACCTCCGGCGGAAAAAGAGTAAAGAGCAGGTCGCGGGTCAAAAGCCGCTCCATATCCAAAACCTGAAGGGAGCCCTGCTCATCGTAAATCATGTCTCCCAGGTAGGCTGAACCGCTGACCGACACAACCGGCTGCTGAAGGTCTTCTTTTTTGCATTGAACCATTTCCGTTACCGCTTCCGCCAGCAGACCCAGAATGTGAGAACGTCCGTCCTCTCCCACATAGTTTACCAAAATGATGCGCGTGCTCATCCGGAGGCGTGAAGGAACCGAGGTCAGTAAAGCTGTTAGATCGACAACCGGCGTGAGGGTGCCCCGATAGTTGAAGGTGCCCGCAACTTCCGGGGGCGCGTGAGGAATGGCCCGCAGCGATACAAGAGAGGACACTTCGATAATCTGCCCAATATCGAGACCGTAACGATCGGTACCGGCTTGAAACTGAAGTAGCAACATGATGGTTATCCGATCAGGAGCTGATTTTGAACCGGGAGACCTCTGACTGAAGCCCGCCTATGGCCTCGTTGAGCTGCTCCGTCGCCAGTTTAAATTCATGCAGCGATTCCTTGGTCTGCCCCGCCGCCATGGATAATTGACCCATGGCTTCACTGATCTGCTGTGCTCCCTGGGACTGGCCGTACATGCCGTCCTTCACGGCTGTAAACTGCGGACCGTGAATGCGCACCTGATCGATGATCCGGGCAAGCTGGCCGCTCTGGGTAGAGACGGTTTCCACACCGCGCCTCACCTCGTCGGTAAACTTGTCCATCTCCATCACACCGGTTGAAACGGAAGTCTGCATTTCAGCCACCACCTGTTGAATGTCCTGTGTAGCGATGGCCGTTTGATCGGCCAGACGGCTGATCTCACGGGCGACAACAGAAAAGCCCCGTCCGAATTCGCCGGCTTTTTCCGCCTCGATGGCAGCATTCAAAGACAGCAAATTGGTTTGATCGGAAATCTTGTTGATCGTGGTGACCACATGGGAGATTTTGTTCGCCCGGTCGTTGATGACGGCCAGCTTGGAAGAAATCGATGTCGTGGCTTTGACCAGTTCACGCATGGCGGCTTCCATATGGGTGAGGTCATCACGGCCTGATTCAGCCATGCCGATGGTTTCATTGAGCGAAACATTAACCCCGTCCATGGTTTGTGCAAGATCGTCTGCCGTGGCGGATATTTCACGGCTGGTGGCTGTCACTTCCGTTGTGGACGCCGCCTGCTGGGCCACGGTTGCTTCCAGTTCACGCGCCGAAGCGGCAATCTCAGTTGCTGAGGTCGTCACCTGAATCCCGGACCTGTGGACCTGGCCGATCAGGGAATCCAGATTATCCGTCATGGTCTGGAATGTCCGCAGAAGTTCTCCCGTTTCGTCTCCCGACTGAATAATCCTCACCGATTCAGCTCCCGCCAATTCCTCGCGAGTCTGCTGGATATCTCCTGTGGCGATTTTCTGGGCCAGGCTGGTGGTCAGCTCCAGCGGCTGTGTCAGGCGACGTGCCAGAAATACAGCCAGGAACACCGACAGCAGGATGATCAGCCCCCCCGTCACAACGACTTTCAGAAAAAGGGATTTGATCATTTCATTGACGTGACCTACGGGTCTGAAGAAGTCATCCTCATAAGTTCCCGCCACTATGACCCAGTCAAACGGTTCAAAATATATAACGGAAGAAATCTTTTTCCGGGGTTCCGGCTCGCCGGGATTCTGCCAGATGTATTCATGATAGAAAGACTCGCCTTTGGGCTGTTTCAGGGCAGTGGCGATCAGGGTCTTGATCGTTGTGTTGCCATGGACATCCTTTTGATCCCATATATTTTCGCCGTCACGGGAGCCGTCTTTTGAAATAATGTACCGGCCCCTGTGTTCACCCTTGCCGCCGACAACACCCACATACCCCAGCTTTCCCACTTTCATGCTCTGAATGGCCTTCCGGAGCGAGGAAACGGCTTCCAATCTCTCTCCGACATAGAGCATGCCGATAACTTTTCCCGTCCTGTCCTTGATGGGTTCATAGGCAGTCAGGTACCAGGTGTTGACCACATAGGCGAGCCCGCGATAAGGCTGGCCTTTCATAACCGCATCTGTAACCGGATTTGCCGTGCCGTCCGGCAGGAGGTTCGGGATATAGGTGCCGATCGCCCTGCGGTTTTCCACGTCCTGAACATTGGTTGCCACGCGTAGCATGTCGCCGTTTTCGTTCATCCGCTGAAAGATGGTGCAGGTGATGCCGACCAGTTGTTTCACTTCATCGACAATGGGTGTCGGGACCGCGGGGTTGCGGTTCTGGCCGAGCCAGACGCCACCCGCCATCAGTTTGGGCAGCTCGACTTTCTGCGTTTGCTTGGTCAATTGATTAACGGCATCCCAGACAACCGTCTCTTTTCCTGCTTCTATGCCTTTGTGCTGCTTCAGGATGTTCCTGGCCACATTCAAACCGTTGTTGATTTTTTTCTGAATCAGATCGTTGGAGGTTTCGCAAAGCCCATAGACGTCCCTGGCAATCTGGGCCATATTCGTCATGGCGACATCGCTCAACTCTTTCGAGGCCAGTTTGGAGACGGAGGATTGAAACGATCCCATGAGAATCATCATCACCACGACTGGTAAAACCGCAGCCAGTATGGCAAGGCCGATAATCTTTCTTTTGAGTGTGAGTGTTGGTTTTATCATGGCAAACTGTCCTTTTTGTTGGCAAACTATAGGGAACACGATCATGTCTGTCAAGGATATTTTGGGTATTGTGTCCATTAAGATGCACAAGTAAGCCGCATCTGCCGACATCTTCTGACACAAAAAGAGATGCAGAACAACCCTGATTATGCTATTAACAACCACCCTATCATCTTATTACTGCTTTCAGGAGGGGATGAAGTTATTCATAAGATTTACTTGTCTTGTTGCTTTTTTATTATCTTTAGTTACCAACGCTTTCGCTGGCGGAAGGAGTGAGTCAAAATGGAACTTCCCTTGTTTTTGAAAAAAATTGATATTTTTGCTGATTTGCCGGACGCGGACATTCATCTCATTGCCGAAAACGCACAACGGATTGATTTTCCGGATGGCAGCCCAATTATCAAACGGGGAGAGCCCGGCCGTTTCCTGTGGGTGGTTTATGACGGTGAAGTAGAAGTCCTGCTCACAGAGGATGACGGCAGTCAGCGAACCGTTGCCACACTGGAGCGTGAACAAATATTTGGTGAAATGGCCCTGTTAACAGGAGAGCCTGCAGTTCTGGACGTTGTAGCCTTTCGTGCCGCCAGAATTATCAAAATTCCACGTGAAATATTTTCTGGAATGATTGCCAGAAATCCCCAGACTCTTGTCAAATTCACCCGCCTCGTAACCAAAAGGCTCTTGCGCAATGAACAGGATGATGCTCGAAAACGTTTGAAAAATGTTTATAAGGAAAATGATGATCCTTACGATCTGAATTTTTCTTCCGTTGATGAGCCCATGAAGATCCTGACCGTGAACTGTGGCAGTTCATCCCTGAAATATACGTTGTTTGATACAACAACAACCGCGCCGGTCATTGAAGGACTCATCGAAAAAATCGGTTCAGGAGACGCCTCCCATGTCATCAGAACACCCGATGCGAAAAAAGAGTTCCCCGTCCCGGATGTCGCGGCTGTTGAAAATGCCTTTACCCTGATGGTTTCCACGATCACCGACAAGGCTTATACAGGCATGAACGATCTGGGAGAAATCAGAGCGGTCGGGCACCGGGTCGTCCATGGCGGTGTGCAATTTCCCAATTCCATTATGGTAAGCGCTGACGTATCCGCAGCCATTAAAGATCTGATTCCTCTGGCGCCACTTCATAATCCCTTCAATCTGGCGGGAATCGAGTTGATGCAAAAACTGATTCCCGACGTTCCGCAGGTTGCTGTCTTTGACACCTCCTTTCACGTGGGCATGCCGGAAGATGCCTACACTTATGCGCTGCCCTACGCCGTCAGCGACGAAGAACAAATTCGCCGCTATGGCTTTCACGGCACCAATCACAAGTTTGTCGCACTGAGCGCGGCGACTTTTCTGAAACGCCCGCTGGGTGAGCTTAAGATTATTTCCTGTCATTTGGGAAGCGGCGCTTCGGTTTGCGCAATTGATCACGGCAGAAGTGTCGATACCAGCATGGGCATGACGCCCCTGGAAGGCCTGATCATGGGCACGCGCGCCGGAGACATTGATCCGGGTGTGATCCTGCATTTGCTGCGCCAGCGGGGCATGACGCCCGACCAGATTGATCAGATGCTCAACAAGAAAAGCGGCCTGTTGGGAATTTCCGGCAAGAGCAACGACATGCGCACGCTTTTGCAGGAGGCGGAATGTGGAGATGTCCGATGTGAAAAGGCGATCAGTGCTTTCTGCTATCGGATCAGAAAATATATCGGCGCCTACTTGGCAGTCATGGGTGGACTCGACGCGCTGATCTTCACCGGCGGCATTGGCGAAAATTCCATCGACATACGTGCCCGAATCTGTCATGGCATGCAACCAATTGGCATTATGGTGTTTGATGACATTAACACCAAAATGAAAGCACAGCGCGGCCGGATAACCGACATTTCAGAGCCCGCCTCCAAAACTAGAATTCTGGTTGTTCCGGCGGATGAAGAAAAAATGATTGCCCGGGAAACGGTTCACGCGCTGGGCCGCACGCGTTCCAAATCCGACATTGAGAAATTCCGTTCGCGGCCGATTGCCATATCCACCTCGGCGCATCATGTTCATTTGACACAGGAGCATTTTGAGATACTTTTTGGCGTGGGGAAAACCATGACCCCGCGTTCCGAGCTGAGCCAGCCGGATCAGTTTGCAGCCATCGAAACGGTTAATCTGATTGGACCGAAAGGGAAAATTGAACGTGTCCGGATTTTGGGTCCCGCACGTAAAGAGTCTCAGGTGGAAATCTCCTGCACCGAGCGCTTCAAACTGGGCATTGACCCGCCCATTCGGAACTCCGGCGACACAGAGGGAACTCCGGGAATCATTCTTGAAGGGGAATCAGGCACGGTAAAACTGGACAAAGGGGTGATCTGCGCCAAGCGCCATATCCACATCTCTCCCGAAGAAGCTTTAAACCTCGGTCTGCGGGATCAAGACGTGGTCATGGTCAAAGTCAAGGGTGTGAGAGAACTGATTTTTGGCGACGTGCTGGTTCGTGTCAATCCTAAATATCGACTGGATATGCATCTGGATACGGATGAAGCCAATGCCGCCCAGATTACCACGGGAACCGTCGGATATATAGAATCCATCCAGCACCGTCAATATGCTTAACGGAAAGCACATCTTGCCAATCTTCAGTATTCCTTGTTGCCGACGAATCTCATCTTTGGGCAGAATCTTCTATCCGCTTAAAGACGCCCAAATCATCATCCTGGTTTAGAAAATCAAGCGTCACCCCTGTTACTTTGCCTTGCGGGTCAACCTGAAAAGCTGCAAATCCGGACTCAGACCCAAGACCGACACCCAGCCATTGCAGTGCAAAAATATCTTTATCCCGATGATGAAGTGCCATTTTGACTTTTTTGGGTCCCATCATAACCGTCAATTTCCCATTCACGATAGAAATGTTTATCCTGTCGTAAACATCATTGTAATAATCACCGGCATATTTGTCCAGTGGCATGGCAGCCGTAGATTTTTTGGGCGGCACGGGTTTTCTGGTTTTTTCTTCCTGCTTCATTCTTTCCAGCTCAGCCAATGCTTCCGCGCTCAAATCCTTGGCAGGTTTTCCCGCATACTGGTCGAAAAACCTGAAGGTCAGCAACTCGGGCAGCTGCGTCACATAATTGGAAAGGATGACGATCCCGATTTTTTGTTCCGGAACATAGGCCACCATGGTTTTCATAGACGTTCCGCCATTATGCCAAATCACCGGGTACGGCGAATGCTCCATGTATAACCAGCCTAAACAATAAAATATGTTTTTGTGTACATCGCTGGCTAAATTGACGATGGTTTTCGGTGAACGGAGAACCTGCATGTTAAACGGAGACACTAATTGTTTATCGCTTACCTTGCCGTTATTCATCTGAAACGAGAGCCACTTTGCCATATCGACAATATTGGAATTGATGGCGCCTGCCGGGCCGGCTGTATAGCTCCAGTCCATAAATTCCCAATTCTTCGGCAAAGCGACGACCTGATCGTTTTCCAGCGCATGCAATGACGAAACATCTTTGGCCAGCAGAAAAGACTGCTTATCCGCAGAGGAATTCGACATTCCCAGAGGATTGAAAAGGCGCTCCTGAAGCGTCTGCTCCCAGGTTTTGCCTGAATATTTTTCAACAAGGTCCGCCGCCACAAGCCACAGGCCGTTTTGATAAGCATACTGAGCGCGGAAGCTGGTCACCGGTTTAATGTGGCGGATCGCCCGTTTAATATACGAGCGGTCAAAGCCTGTTAAATAAAGGGTATCTGCGGCATAGGCCGGCATCCCGCTGTGTTGAGACATTAAATCGAAAACTTGAAATTCCCGGGTCACCCAGGGGTCATACATTCTGAAATCGGACAGATGATCGATCACCTTATCGTCCCATTTTAATTTCCCTTCATCCACCATCATCGCGGCAAGCGTCGCTGTAAATGCTTTGGAGGTTGAACCGATCTGGAAAACCGTTTTTGGGGTAACGGGATCGTTGCCGCCCACGGTCTTAACACCAAAGCCCCTGGCAAATATAAGCTTGCCATCCTGGACAATTCCGATGGCCATGCCGGGAATTTTCCAGTCGGCCCTTGCTTTAGCGGCATACTGATCGAAATCAGCCAATATTTTTTTAAGATTTTCATCGCTTGGTTTGGTGATTTCGTCTTGTGCAAAAGCGACGCCTGCAATAAAAATAAACCATACCAGCAAAACGGCAATAATCCTTTTCATGGCTGCTCCTTTCAGGATATTCTTTATTTAATTCTTTGAATTTAAGTATTTATACAAAAAATGTCTATTGATGTCAATTTTTGCTTTTACTCATTAAAGCAGCCGCAAATGCTCGGTCTAGTCATGGCATTTTGTGCTTTGTTTAAGATGCATCATAAACTTGGCGCGTGAGATTTCCCTCGCGCCGAATCTTTTCAGATGCTCTGTTGAAACCTGGCAGTCGATCAGTTCACACCCCTTTGCGGCAAGATCAGCCGCGTATGACGCAAAAGCGACTTTTGATGCGTCGCTCTTTTTTGCAAACATCGATTCTCCGAAAAAAGCCTTGCCCATCATAACGCCATAGAAACCACCGGCAAGCTCAACGCCGTCCCATGCCTCGACAGAATGGGCATAACCGGCCTTATGCAGCCGGATATATGCCTTAATCATCGCATCGGTGATCCAGGTGCCTTTTTCTCCCTTTCTGGTGATTGTGGCGCAACTTCTGATCACTGCTTCAAAGGCCATATTGGTGGTGACGCGGTAAATGCCTTTCTTCATGGTCTGCCGCAGACTTCGTGAGACCTTCAGTTCCAGGGGAAATAAGATGAGTCTTGGGTCAGGCGACCACCAGAGGATGGGATTCTTGTCTGAATACCACGGGAAGATCCCCATGGAATAGGCAAGCAATAGACGGTCAACGCTAAGGTCGCCGCCAATTGCCAACAGGCCGTCGTCGTCGGCCAGCTCGGGTTGTGGAAAAACAAGTTTTTGGGTCAATCTAAAAACGGTCATAGTGAGGACTGACGATACTCGAATTCGAGCCGTCCTTGATGGAGGTCAATCTTTACGCTGCCGCCCTTTTTCAATCTGCCGAAGAGCAGCTCTTCTGCGAGCGCATCCTTGATCTCGGCCTGAATAAGTCTGGCCAGAGGCCTTGCGCCGAATTTGTCATCGTACCCCTTTTCGGCCAGCCAGTCTCTGGCAGCACTGGTTAAGTCCATTTTTACTTTTTTGCCGCCCAGTTGTCTTGTCAAGTCATGGATAAACTTGTCGACGACCATTTTCATGACTTCGGAGGTGAGCGGGTTGAAGGTGATGATCGCGTCCAGACGGTTTCTGAATTCCGGATTAAAAAGTTTTTTGATCGCATCGCCGCCCTTCGATCTGGCGTCGTCTTTTCTGTCTCCAAATCCGATGGTCCCCATGTCCATCTCCTTTGCCCCCGCATTGGAGGTCATGATGAGAATGACATTCCGGAAGTCAGCTTTTTTCCCGTTGTTGTCCGTCAGTGTGGCGTAATCCATCACTTGCAGCAAGATGCTGAAGATATCCGGGTGTGCTTTTTCGATCTCATCGAGCAGCAGCACAGAGTATGGGTGCTTTCTTATCGCATCGGTCAGCATGCCGCCCTGGTCAAAACCGACATAGCCCGGAGGCGCCCCGATCAGCCTTGCCACTGCATGCTTTTCCATATATTCACTCATGTCGAAACGGGTGAATTGCACCCCGAGCACGCATGCCATCTGCTTTGCGACTTCGGTCTTACCAACACCCGTAGGCCCCGTAAAAAGAAAGGAGCCAATCGGCTTCTCGGGAGCGCCAAGTCCTGCGCGCGATCGCTTAATGGCCGATACAAGCGAATGAATGGCGAGGTCTTGCCCAAAGACCGAAGCTTTGAGTTCCGGTTCAAGATCCTTCAATTTTTCCGTGTCGGACGCGGATACGCTGATGGAAGGAATCTTGGCGATATGGGCGATGATGCGTTCGATTTCCTTTACGCCGACGACCGGTTTGCTCCCGCCGGAGGGTTGCAGCTTTCTTGTCGCACCTGCCTCGTCGATCACGTCAATGGCCTTGTCCGGCATGAATTTATCGTTGATATATTTTGCAGAGAGAACGGCCGCAGCCTTGATCGCAGCGTCTGTATAACCGACGCCGTGGAAATCCTCGTAATAGGAACGCAAACCTTTTAATATATCAATCGTTTCTTCTATGCTGGGTTCAAATATTTCGATCTTCTGGAAGCGCCTCGAAAGGGCGCGGTCTTTGTCAAAATGATTTTTAAATTCTTCATATGTACTGGCGCCGATGCAGCGCAATTTTCCGGAATTCAGCGCGGGCTTCAATATATTCGACGCATCCATCGAACCGCCGCTTGTCGCTCCTGCTCCGACAATTGTATGAATCTCATCGATGAAAAGGATGCAGCCGGGAATCTTTTCGAGTTCCTTGATCGTGGCCTTCAGGCGCGCCTCGAAATCGCCCCGGTATTTTGTGCCGGCAAGCAGCGCTCCCATGTCGAGCGAGTAAATGATCGTGTCTTTAATCGGATCAGGAACTACGCCTTGGTGGATATTCAGCGCAAGACCCTCAACGAGTGCGGTCTTGCCGACGCCCGGTTCGCCGACAAACACAATATTGTTTTTCCGCCGCCGGCACAGCACTTGGATGGTGCGTGTCAGCTCATCTTTGCGACCGACCAGCGGGTCAATCTCACCCGCGGCAGCTTTTTCAATCAGGTTAACGGTATAAAGTTTTAAAGGATCTTTGGCAACAGGCCGCTGCGGTTCTGTCTGGCCTTCGTCTGCGTTGCGCACCGGGTCTGCAAGCGGCGCTCCGCTTTGGTCGTCCCCGTCAAAACCTGCGTCGCCGTGGGATATATAATTGAGCACATCAAGACGTGAGATGCCTTCCTGTTCAAGGAAATGTACAGCAAAGGAATCGGGTTCTTCAAAAAGCGCCGCCAGCAGGTCGCCTGCCTCCACCTCTGACTTTTCAGCGGACTGAACATGGATTAAGGCCCGCTGAATAACCCTATGGAATCCAATGGAAGGTACCGGATTGGATCTTTTGCCGGGAGGCAGCACCGTAATGTTCTTGGTAAAGAATGCCTCGATTCTTTCCTTTATACTGCCGACATTGCCGCCACAGCCCGTTATAATATCGCCCCCCAGCTCGTCATGGATGAGCGCATAAAGGATATGCTCGGCCGTCAGATACTCATGCCGGCGGTTTTTGGCATCTTTGATAATCGCATCCAACGCCAGACTCAACTCTTTATTAATCATTCTTTCTCCATCATACATTTCAGCGGGAATTGATTATCGGCCGCCATTTCATGAACCAATGCCACTTTTGTTTCGGCAATCTCACGCGTATAAATGCCGCAAAGGCCTGATCCCTTTTTATGCACGCTCAGCATGATCTGGGTGGCCTCGGCAGGCGATTTGTGGAAAACAGTCTCCAACACCTGGATGACAAATTCCATGGTGGTATAATCATCGTTTAGAATGATGACCCGATAAAGTGAAGGCTCCTTAATCTCCAGCCTCTCCTTTTCGGCGACATTTTCGTCTGATTGAAATTTCTCCTTGTTCATAACCATAGATCTATAACAGGACGGAACGAAATGACAAGAAGTAAAACGCATTGACGGCTTGCTTATAAAAATGTTATTGATAAACCACATTTACAAATATTAAATAACGAGGGAGATGATTATGCCCGTAAAAAAGGAATCCACACGAAAAAGCATCGCAAAAAAAGTTGCACCGGCCGCAAAAAAAACAAAAAAACCTGACTTGAAAGTTTTTTTGGAAGAAGTTGAAAAAAGGGCTTACGAACTTTATCAGGGAAGGATAAAATCAGGCGTTGCCGGCGATGACATCTCCGATTGGTTCCAAGCTGAAAAAGAAGTCAAGGAAAAGTATCAATTATAGGTTTTTGCTCATTTTACTGAATTCAGTAAAAATCATATTCATAACAAATCTTGCCCGGTGGTGAAGAATGATGACGAGCAGCAATAAAACAAACCCTGATCTTCTGGTTCATTATAATTACGTTGAAACCAAAATTGCAACCGAGGTGACGCGCCAGACGCTGGTGCTGATTCTGGCAGGCGGTGAGGGTTCCCGTTTGGGAGAGCTGACCAAATGGCGCGCCAAGCCGGCGGTCCCCTTCGGCGGCAAATACCGGATGATCGATTTCACACTGTCGAACTGCGTTAACTCCGGCCTGCGTCGTATCGGTGTTTTGACGCAGTACAAGTCTCATTCTCTGATTCGCCACCTTCAGCACGCCTGGAATTTTATGCGAGCCGAGATCGGTGAGTTTGTCGATATTATTCCGGCCCAGCAGCGCATGAGCAAAGAATGGTATCGCGGGACGGCCGATGCATTGTACCAGAACATCGACATCATTCACCGCCATGCTCCGCAATATGTGCTGGTGCTTGGGGGCGATCACATCTATACCATGGATTACTCGAAGATGCTGATGAAGCATGTCAACTCCAAGGCGGATATGACGGTGGCCTGCATCGAGGTGCCCCGCATGGAAGCATGTGATTTCGGCGTCATGTCGGTCGATCAAAATATGCGCATCTCACGCTTTACCGAGAAACCGGCGGATCCCGAACCCATGCCCGGCATGCCGGATACAGCCCTCGCTTCCATGGGTATTTATGTCTTCTCAACCAGTTTCCTGTACGATACGCTGATTGCCGATGCTAAAGATGAAGCCTCCGCCCACGATTTCGGCAAAAGCATCATTCCCCAGATCATTCACAACAGCGTCGCAATGGCTTATCCTTATCGCGACGATAAGGGTGAGATAGCCTACTGGCGTGACGTCGGCACCATTGATGCCTACTGGAAAGCAAACATGGAATTGTGTTCCATTAAACCGGAACTCAACCTCTATGACAAAAACTGGCCGATCTGGACTTACCAGGTACAGCTTCCACCGGCGAAGTTTGTCTTTGACGATGAAGGCCGGCGCGGTGAAGCCATCAATTCACTGGTCAGCGGCGGCAGCATCATTGCCGGAGCGCGTGTCAAACGCTCGGTTATTTTTTATGGAACCCGTATTGAAACCTGCAGTATCGTGAAGGATAGCGTTGTGCTGCCCGACGTTTATATCGGGAAGAACTGCCGCATTGCTCGCGCTGTTATCGACAAAGGAACCCGAATTCCCGACCATACAGTCATTGGTGAAAACCCTGCTGAAGACGCCGCGCGTTTCCATGTGAGTGATCAAGGGGTCGTTCTGGTAACGCCGGAGATGATGGGGCAAAGCATTATGCTGGATGGGACGCCCCTTTCATAAAATCATTTCGCCCGTTTCCCGTAAAGGACAAACACTGAGGCATCAGATCATCTTTTCAAAGGCGGCGGCAACACTCTTGAGCAATCTTTCCGCCGATTCCCGGGTGGCTTCACGCACCGCGTAATATATTTTGATCTTTGGTTCGGTTCCTGACGGACGGATGCAAATCCACGCTGACCGCTCCAGGATCAGCTTGATAGCGTCAGAGGCAGGCAGTTCTATATCCGAAGGAAGGCCGTCGGAATCGGTGCGAATTCGCGAAAGATAGTCCTCTGTGTATTTCACGGCCAGATCACCGATGACGGCAACCGGTTTTTCACGCAGCCGGGTCATGATCGCTTTCATTTTATCCATCCCGTCAAGACCGGTGAACGACAAATTCTTCACACCCTCCAGGTAATAACCGTGCCGCTCATACAGTGTTTCCAATACTTCAAGCAGACTCTGCCCCCGGGTCCTGTAGTATTGCGCCGCCTTGCATAAAAGCAGCGCCGCCAGCACGCCGTCTTTGTCGCGGGCAAATGAGCCCGCCAGAAAACCGTAGCTTTCTTCAAAGCCAAAAATAAAATCAGCATCCTTTTGCTCATATTTTGTAATGAGTTCGGAAATAAAACGAAACCCCGTCATCACGGTATAACAAGTGATACCGGCATGCCCGGCAATGGCGTCGGCCATGTCGGTGGAAACGAAAGACTTGACAACGTAATCGGACGGCCGGAGGATGCCTTCTGATCGGCGCTTTTCCAGCAGATAATGGATTAACAGGCATCCGATCTGATTGCCAGTCATCATCGCGTATGTACCATCCGGTCTGCGCACGGCCGCGCCCATGCGGTCGGCGTCCGGGTCCGTGCCAATCGCCAGATCGGCACCCTGCCTTCCAGCCAGTTCGATCGCCATCTTCATCGCTCCCGGATCTTCTGGATTGGGAGAATCAACTGTCGGAAAGCGTCCGTCCGGTGCTTTCTGTTCTTCGACGACCGAAAGATTCCTGATTCCGGCGGCGGGGAATACATACTCGACCGTGCGCAGCCCCGTACCGTGCAACGGTGTGTAAACAACCTTCAGGTCTTCGGCTCTCTCGGTTCCGCAAAGGGCTGTCATTTTCTCATAATAAAGCTGGTCGATTTCTGTGCCGATTTCAAGGATCAAGCCTTGCGCGACGCCCTCCGCGTAACCAATTCTTTTTACGTCCGTAAAGGGATCCAGCTTTTGCATGCAGGCCATGACCGCGCGGCTGGCCTCCGGGCCCAGTTGCCCGCCGTAAGCGGCATAGACTTTGTACCCATTATATTGCCGGGGATTGTGGCTGGCCGTGATAACGATGCCGCCGTCAGCTTTTAAATGCCGCACGGCAAAGGACAATTCGGGCACGCTCGTCAGTTGTTCAAACAGGCAGGCTTTAATGCCGTTGCCCGCAACGACACATGCCGTCTCGACGGCAAATTCGCGGGAATACTGCCGGGAATCATACGCGATGACCATACACTTTGCAGCCTTGCCGTCTGCGGTCAGATAGTCCGACAGCCCCTGCGTCGCACGCCCCACAACGTAGCGATTCATCCGGGCCGTGCCTGCGCCAAGGATGCCGCGAAGCCCCGCCGTCCCAAAGTGCAGATCGTTGATAAAACGTTCTTTAATCTGAGTATCGTCCCCTTGAATGGATGCAAGCTCGGACAACAGATATTCTTCCTGGACCGATTCCCGCCAGCGTAAATAGGTTTCTTGGTATGTCATGATGATCTCCCGTTATGGTTATGCTCTGTTTTACGATTCTGCGCGCTTTGCGGTTTTGTCAACCAATTTTAAGCCAAACAGCGCTCAAACCCTCCAGCGTCATTTCCAACAGGGCTTCGCTCAGTTCGTATGGTTTCAGACTCAGTTGACAGGTGACCGCACCGTTGAACACCGGGCGCAGAGCCTTTTGATGGGCTTCGTTAAAAAGTGAATTTTTGCTCATAAAATCGAACACGACAAGCCGTCGCTTCTCCGATCGATTGACCACCACAAAATAAACGCCATCCGCCGCGGGCCTGCCCAGACCATCATGGCCTCCGACCACGTAGCGCAGGACGCCGAGACAATCGGCATCGGGAGCAAAGAACACCACATGACCCGTCATGAGCGCGTCGGCCGATTTCCGCAACCGCGCCAATTGCCGGTAATGCTCTGTTAAATCATACGGCACTTCCGTAAAAGTCCCTCTGTTAAAGGGATCGAGAAAACCGTTCATGCCCCTTTCATCGCCGTAATAAACACAAGGTACGCCGGGAAGGCTATATTGCAGAATTGCGGCCAGGCGCTGACGTCTGGCGCCTTTTTTATTCTGGCTGTCGCTGATGATAAACGAAGCCTGCTTTTCCCGGGACATTTCATGTGGATCGATGCGCGCGCTCAAGGCGGTGCGCACGCGCTCTACATCGTGGGACGAAAGCAGATTGGTCAGCGCATAGTACATGGGGCGTGGATAATTCGACGCTTGATCCACTAAAAAATATTTCAGGTCGCAGGCGTCGGACATGCCCTTCAAAAAACCGATCACGGCCGCACGCAGCGGGTAATTCGTCACGGAGTCAAGGATGCCCCCCAGCGCGTAACGTCGCTTGACGCCGTAACTGTATTTCGTTGTCGCGTCTTCCCAGACCTCGCCCATCACCACCGCTTCGGGTTGTGTCTGTTTTGCCGCCGCATAGATCATCGCCAGCACATCGTCCGGCAGTTCGTCGGCCACATCGAGCCGGTACCCTTTCGCGCCTGCCCGGAGCCAGTGCCGGATGACGCTGTCCTCGCCTGTGATTGCAAAATGCTGCCAGCCCGGTTCTTCCTCATTGATCTCCGGCAGCGACTTGAATCCCCACCAGCATTGGTATTGGTCGGGATAGCGTTCAAACTTGTACCAGGGGTAATAAGGAGAAGCCGGACTGTTTGCGGCGCCGGGGCTTTCATAAGCGCCCTCCCGGTTAAAATAAATGCTGTCGGAGCCGGTGTGCGAAAACACGCCGTCCAGAATAATACGGATATTCAGGCTGTCCGCCTTGCGGCACAATGATTCAAAATCCTCCTTTGTACCCAGCACCGGATCGATGCGGAAGTAGTCGGCGGTGTTGTAACGATGGTTGGATGCCGCCTCAAAGATCGGATTCAAATACACCACGTTCACACCAAGGCTTTGCAGATATTCGAGAGACGCCTCGATGCCCTTGAGCGTGCCGCCGAAGTAGTCGCACGGTTCATAGGCCGCATCGCCTTGCAGCGGGGTGAAAAGCGGCTTTTCGTCCCACTTTTCGTGATAATAGACGCGGCGCCCTTTGGAGCGGTGATAGGCCATGCCTTTTTCCGCCGTTTGATCATCGCTGCGTTGGAAACGATCGGGGAATATTTGATACATGACGCTTTTCTGAAACCATTCAGGCGCCGTAAAACCGGCATCGTAAACCGTCAGTTGATACGCAGGGGGTGGGTCGGTATAGACGCAACCGACGCCGCCGGTGCGTGTTCCCCCGGCGCCGTAATAGTAAAGCGTACCGCCAAGATTGATCGTAAAATAATACCAGTACACATCGGGAACTAAGGGCGCGGTGATCTCAATCTGCCAATATTCGCCTGACGGCTGCATGAGATGGTCCTCGCGAAATCCCTCGCCAAACAGGCACAGATACAAACTGTCCACCTTCTCCAAACGCGCCCGGATGCGGAGGGTAACAGAGGTACCGGCAGGTAAAGCTCCCACTGGATCGCGGAACAAAAACAGCGACGAATCGTGCAGCATTTCATTTCTGTAATTCATCAGCATCGCCCCCACAAACCTTTGAGATTTCAGATCGAATCCAGACCCCAGATTGTTCGATTGTAATCTTCTATCGTCCGGTCAACACTGAAGTATCCGGCGCTGGCTGTGTTGATCGCGGCCTTTCTCGTCCAGGCAGGCTTATCGGTGTAAGCGGCCATTATGTTTTCAAACACGGCGCGATAAGCGTCAAAATCATAGAGGAGAAAGTATTTGTCCGCGCGGTCATAGTCGCCAAACAACAGCGACTGGTGTATTTCCCCAAACCGGTCTTTGGCAACCCCGGGCAGCGTTCCATCCACAAGGCGTGAAACGGCGTCGCGAATATCCGCATTCCGGTCGAAATAATTTATCGGCTGATAAAGATTTTCCGTCTCCATGCAGGCAATCTCCTCCGCACGAGCGCCGAAAATAAAGATATTTTCTTCTCCCACTGCGTCAAAGATCTCTATGTTTGCGCCGTCCATCGTTCCCAGCGTCACGGCGCCGTTGAGCATGAATTTCATGTTGCCTGTTCCGGAGGCCTCGCAACCCGCCGTTGATATTTGTTCGCTGATATCCGCCGCGGGAATCAGCAGTTCGGCCAGCGAGACGTTGTAGTTTTCCAGAAAAGCAACCCGGATGTTGTCCCGTGTTCGCGGATGCGACTGCACAAGGTCAGCCACTGCGTTTATGAGACGAATAATGCTCTTGGCTCTTCGATACGCGGGCGACGCTTTTGCGGCAAACAAAAACGTCACAGGCCGGGGTAATGAATACGTCTCGCTTCCGGTAAAACGATTGTACAGATATAAAATGTGCAACACTTTTAAAAGCTGCCGTTTATACTCATGCAACCGCTTTGCCTGCACATCAAAGACCGAGTCGGCGTCGAGTATAATCCCCTGCGTTTTATAAACATGTTCGGCCAGGCGTCGCTTGTTTTGCTGTTTGACGGCCGCAAAATCGGCCAGAAACCGCTGATCCTCCGCCAGCGGCTTCAACCGTTCCAGTTCATGATAGTCACGGATGAATTTATCGCCGATATGATCGGCAATCAGCGCGCACAGGGCCGGATTGGCCGCGGCAAGCCAACGCCTGGGCGTAATGCCGTTGGTAATGGCCGTAAACTTCCCGGGGAACATCACATAGAAATCGCGGAAGGTTCGGGTTTTCAGGATTTTGCCGTGCAGCTGCGAAACGCCGTTGACGATACGACAAACCGCGACACACATATTGGCCATGCGAATCTCATCGTAAGCGATAATGGACATATGAGATATTTTGTCCCGGTCTTCCGGAAATGCTTTACAGAGTTTTTGCTTGAAGCGTTCGTTGATTTCGAAAATAATTGCGTAAACACGCGGCAGCATCGACTTGAATAACTGCTCGGGCCAGGCCGCCAGGGCCTCCTGCATGACCGTGTGGTTGGTGTAGTTGAACATGCGGCTCACGATACCGTAGGCGTCGTCCCAACCGAGGCTTTCTTCGTCGATCAGGATGCGCATCAGTTCGGGAATCGCCAGCGCTGGATGCATATCGTTGATCTGGATCACGACTTTTTCGGGTAGCGTGCGCACGTCGCCATGTAGCTTTTTATGATCGCGCACCATGGACTGCATGGATGCGGAAGCCAGAAAATAATACTGTCTGAGGCGCAGCATTCGCCCGGTAATATGGTTGTCCCGGGGATACAGCACTTTGGATATCGATTCGGCAAGCTCTTTCTGCTTAAGCATGCAGACAAAGTCACCCTTGTTAAAAGACTGAAGATCAAATGTGGCGGGACATTCCGCGCGCCATAGACGGAGTCTAGCCGGCGCATGACTGTCATAACCAATCACCGGCATGTCGTAAGGCACCGCGACCACCGTCTGACAGTTTTTATGCGCGACCGTCAGGCCATCGTCCGTCCAGACTTCTTCAACCGTGCCCTCAAAACGCACTTCAATCTGTTCTTCGCGCCGCTCAATTTCCCAGATGTCCCCTTTTGCGGTCCAGTCGTCCGGCACTTCCGTCTGCTTCCCGTCCACGATCCGCTGGCAGAACATGCCATATTCGTAGCGGATGCCGTATCCCGAAACCGGCAGGTTCAGCGTCGCCAGGGAATCCAGAAAGCAAGCGGCCAGCCTTCCCAGGCCCCCGTTGCCGAGCGCCGCTTCATTTTCCTGCTCTTCGAGCTTTTCAAAGGGATAACCGATCTCAGTCATGACGGCCCGATAATCGGCAAGCAAGCCGAGATTGATCAGATTATTGACGAGCGCCCGCCCCATCAAAAACTCAGCTGACAGATAACAGAGTTTCTTGAGCCCCTTCTTTTCAATGGCGGCGTTGGCCTTGACGCCCCGCTCCAGGATGACGTCGCGAATACTCATCGCCACGGCCTGAAACATTTCCTCATCTGACGCATTCTCAAGCGCCCGGCCGTAATACCGTTTTAATTTCCCCTCGATGATTTCCTTAATTTTCGAAATCCTGTTTTTCACGCTTATGCCTTTGTTTGCAAAATTGGGGAGATCCTCCCCCCTGCGATGGATGACTCTTTATGTGACGATGAAACGCCTGTCAACGAAAAACATGCCGGCCATTTTCAGGCCGTCAATAGATACAGTTTCGCGTAGGCCAGCGCGCTTTTTCGAAAACTCCAATCCTGGCTCATGGCACGCTTGCGAAGCGCGTTCATGCGATCCCGGTTCTGATAAATCTTCAGGGCATACCGCACGGTATGGAGCATATCGTGCGCGTTGTAGTTTTCAAAAGAAAAACCGTTGCCCTCGTCCGTGTATTCGTTATAGGGAACAACCGTATCCTTCAATCCGCCCGTCGCGCGAACAATCGGCAGCGTGCCGTAGCGCAGAGCGATCATCTGCGACAGGCCGCAAGGTTCAAACATGGAGGGCATCAGTAAGAAATCGCATCCCGCATATATCCTGTGGGCCAGCGGATCGTTAAACTCCGTCAGGCCGATCGCCCGACTGCCCGTCCGATGGGGCACACCCCGGAAGAAATGTTCATATTCCCTGTCGCCTGTCCCGATCAACACAAACCCCGGACCCGCGTCCATGATCTCGTTGAACACGCCCAGCACGAGATCAATCCCTTTTTGCTTTGTCAATCGGGTCACCATTCCGATAAGCGGCATGGTTGGATCGATCTGGAGTCCCAGTTCATCAATCAGGGCCTGCTTGTCTTTCTGCTTTTCTGAAAGCGATGCGACGTCAAACGGATAGGGGATCAGCGGATCGGCAGCCGGATTAAAAGCTTCGGTATCAATACCGTTGAGAATGCCGATCAGGTCGTCCGTGCGTGTTTCCAGCACCCCATACAGCCCCTCGCCATAATGGGGCGTCCGTATTTCATGAGCGTATGTCGGACTGACGGTAACCAGTTTGTCGGCAAATACGATGCCGCCCTTCAAAAAATTTGCCCCGCCGTGAAATTCGATATAGTCCGGATGATTATATTGCTCATCAATGCCGAGCAAATGCGCTGCATAACCAAAGTCAAAACGCCCCTGATAGCCCAAATTATGAATCGAAAGAACGGACTTGCACCGCCCCTGCGGATGCAAATCATATTGGGTCTTTAACAACATGGGAATCATCGCCGTGTGCCAATCGTTGACATGGATGATAGCGGGATTAAAATCGATGACCGGCATTGCTTCGATCACCGCCCGGGTAAAATAGGCATATTGTTCTCCCTCGAATTTTCCACCGCAATAAATGGTGTGACCGAAGTAATGTTCATTGTCGATAAAGTAAACCGGGATGCCGTCCCAGTCATAGCGTTCAACGCCTACGTATTCAGAATGCCATCCGATATCCACGCTGAAGCTGACCATATGCCGCACACGCTCCCGGTATTGTTCCTTGATGACCCGGTGAAACGGCAGCATCAGACGGATGTCGAATCCCAGTGCTTTGAGTTCTCTTGCCAGCGTTCCGATCACATCGGCCAGCCCTCCCGTTTTGGCAAAAGGAGCGCATTCCGCGCCGGTCATCAGAATCGCGGGCAAGACTTCTTTGTTTTTTGCAGCCATGATGCTTTGCAATTCTTGGTTCATGTCATTTAACCGATCCCTTTTCATCGTAATTAAAATACAGGGCCGCAAACGGCGGCAGATCAATCGCAGCGCTGTAAGGCTGTCCGGCAAATCCTTCACAAGATACCGTGACGGTCGCCTGATGATGACCGCTTCCGCCAAACAATACCTGATCGCTGCTGAACGTTTCTTGCAGCCTTCCCTTGCGCGGCATCCCGAAGACAAAACCTTGCACCGGCACCGGCGTGAAGTTGAAAGCGCAGATACAAACGTCGCCTTCCCTGCTGCGGCGCATAAAGCTGATTGCGCTTTGCTGAGCGTTCTCCACATTCAGCCAGGTAAATCCGTCCCAGCCGTCTTCGATCTGATAAAAAGCAGGACACGCCCTGTAAAAAGCGTTGAGCGCCTTCACATATTGCTGCATCTGGCTGTGCCTTTCATACGCAAGCAGAAACCAGTCGAGTGGCTTTTGATGATCCCATTCGATGAACTGCCCGAACTCACTGCCCATAAACAGCAGCTTTTTTCCCGGATGCGCATACATGAAACCCAGCAAGGCACGCATGGACGAAAACTTCTCATCATAACTGCCATACATCTTGTTGAGCAGAGATTTCTTGCCGTGGACAACCTCGTCGTGGGAATAAGGCAGAATGAAATTTTCAGTAAAAGCGTAGCACATCGAAAATGTCAGTTTATCATGATGATCATGACGGAAAAAGGGATCCATCGTCATATAGTTGAGCGTATCATGCATAAAGCCCATATTCCACTTGAACACAAATCCGAGTCCCCCGTCATAGGGCGGCCTGGTCATGAGTGGATAGGCTGTCGATTCTTCTGCAATGGTGAGTGTGCCGGGATACCGGGTCAAGATCACGGAATTCAGCTTTTGCAAAAAAGCCGCCGCGGAATGGTCAATATTGCCCCCGTGTTCGTTGGGTACGTACTCACCCTTGTTGCGGGCATAATCCAGATAGAGCATCGACGTGACCGCATCAACACGGATACCGTCGATGTGATAAACGTCAAAGAAAAACATCGCGCTGGAAACCAGAAAACTGACCACTTCGGGACGACCATAGTTGAAGATCAGAGTCCCCCATTGCGGGTGATTGGCCTGCATCGGGTTTTGATGTTCATAGAGGCACGTACCGTCAAACCGGGCAAGGCCATGCGCATCTTTAGGAAAATGGGCGGGAACCCAGTCCATAATGACCCCAATGCCCTTTGCGTGCATCGTATCCACAAAATACATAAAATCCTGCGGTGTGCCGAAACGGCTGGTCACCGCGTAATAGCCGGTCACCTGATACCCCCATGAATCGTCCAACGGGTATTCGGTAACGGGCATGATCTCCACATGCGTAAAGCCCATTTCTACAAGATATTCAGAAAGTTCGTCAGCCACATCCCGCAGATTGGCAAAGACATACCCTTCGCGTGTGCGCCATGAACCGATGTGCATTTCGTATATGGCCATGGGCTGGCACAGGGCATTTTGTTTTGACCGTTGCCGGAGAAATTCCGAATCTCGCCAAACGTAACCGCCGAGGCTCCAGACCTTTGAGGCAGTCGCCGGGCGAACTTCGGCATGAAAAGCAAACGGGTCCGCTTTGAGAACGGTTTGGGAATCGTATCCGTTGATCTGATATTTGTAACAGTCTCCGTCTCTAAGACCCGGCACAAAAGCGGCAAACACGCCGGAATTTTGCCGTTCCATCCGGTTTTTTGAAACATCCCAACCATTGAAATCCCCTACAACACTGACATCCCGGGCATTGGGCGCCCACAGCAGAAAACGGTGCATATCCAGTTCATCCACGCGGTGACAACCGAAGGTGGCATATGCCTGCTGCGCTTCTCCGATGTTGAACAGATAAATCTCGTCCGTATTGATGTAAGGTTGATAGTCTTTCATTTCACACACGCATTATTGACAGTCATCAGTTGATTCTGTCGCGGCTTTTTGCCGTTTGTTTTAACCCGACCGGCCAAATAACCTTGTTACATCTGCCAGCGTCCGGACTGTTTTTTCGTCAAACTGGCCGGGTAGCAGCCGCCATTGCCAGTTTCCCTGCGACGTCTGTGGCCGGTTCATGCGCGCCGACGATGGCAGTCCGAGAATATCCTGCATCGGGATAATGCACACATCCGCGACCGAACCCATAGCGAGTCGGATCAACTGCCAGTGCACACGCTTCTCATCCACACCATCGAGGTAGGCGTCCAGAAAAGCACGTTCAACCGGGGAAAGTTCTTTGTACCAGCTCATCGTCGTATCATTGTCATGCGTTCCAGTATAAACCACGCAGTTTTTCTCATACCGGTGCGGCAGATAGATGCTACTGCCATCCGGAGTAAAAGCGAAATGAAGCACCTTTAAGCCCGGAAAACCCGTCGCCCGGAGCAGCTCAAAGACCTCCGGCGTCAGGTACCCCAAATCCTCGGCAATCAGCGGCAGTTCGCCCAGCGCATTTTTGAGCCGGCAAAAAAAGTCGGCGCCCGGACCGGGAAGCCATTGTCCTGTTGTGGCGTTCTTTGCGTCAGCTGGTATTGCATAGAATGCTTCGAAAGCGCGGAAGTGATCAATACGCAGGTAATCAAACAGGGCTATGTGGTGGGCGATCCGCTTGATCCACCAGGCATAACCAGATTTTTTCAGTGCATCCCAGTCATAGATTGGATTTCCCCAAAGCTGTCCCGTTTCCGAAAAGTAGTCCGGCGGACAACCCGCAACGCGTCCTTGTTTATCAAGGATGTCGCGGTTCATCCAGGTATCCGCACTGTCCGGCGCCATGTAGATGGGCATATCGCCGATTATACTGATCCCTTTTCCGTTTGCATACTTCCGTAACGCGTCCCACTGTCGGGAAAAAAGGTATTGAACAAATATGTGATAATGGATCTCCTTTTCCAGACGCGACGCGGCGGCTTTAAGCGCGTCGCACCGTTGTTGCATGAGTTCTTCCGGCCATTCATAAAAAGGCTTCATGTCATACGTGCTTTTCAAGGCCATATACAGCGCATAGTCGTGTATCCAGCCGTCGTTCCGTTTTTTAAATTCATCGATCTGGTCCGCAAGACTTTCGGCACTGTGATGGTATGCAAGTCGCAAACCTTGCGTCTTGCCGACATATTGCGCGTAATAATCCACCGAACACGGATCGCTCGTGAAGAGATTGTCACACACGTCGAGCGCATCCCGGGGGAGGAGGCCTTCATGATACAAATCGTCAAAATCGATAAAATACGGGTTGCCCGCAAAAGTGCTGAAAGTCTGATACGGTGAATCCCCGAATCCCGTTGGTGAAATGGGCAGAACCTGCCAGTAAGTCTGCTCGCTCATTTGCAGTCTATCTACAAATTCACGCGCACCCTGCCCGAGTGTTCCGATGCCAAACCGACCGGGCAGCGAAGATATGCCCAACAATATGCCGCTTCCTCTTTTCATGGATCATAGCATACATGAGTTTGGCATTCCTGACTATACGATTTTCTACTTCCGCCGACCTACCCTACACCCGGCTTCGTTCCAGTTCCTTCCGGATAGCCAGGCCGATCGTTGCCATCACATAGGGCTTCTTGACATAACCCCCCGCTCCGAGCATTTGAGCCTTGCGGACACGATCCGTTTCCGAGAAACCGCTCACCAGAATCGCCTTCTGCTTTGGATGAATCTCAAGGACTTTCCGGTATGTTTCCATTCCGTCCATCCCCGGCGCCATGATCATGTCCAAAATCAGAATGTCTGCCCGGTTGTCTTTGAGATACTCCAGGGCCGCCTCCCCGCTGGAAACACTGTGAACCTTATACCCCAACTTCTGAAGCAGACCGGAAGCCACTTCCCTCTGCTCGGCAATGTCATCCACGACCAGAACCGACTCCCCCTGGCCCATGTACTGCTCCACTGGCGTCCTGGGCATCGGCAGACCCGTCGCTTCACGGGTGGCTGGAAAATAAAGCGTAAAGGAAGTCCCCGCGCCGATCTTTGTCTTTACGTCAATGTACCCGTTATGGTCCTTGACCGTCCCCCAGACAATCGACAGCCCCAGACCCGTCCCGCTTCTGCCCATGGTCTTCTTCGTGTAAAACGGCTCGAAAATCTTCTCCCGGTGCTCGTCGGCAATGCCTGTTCCCGTGTCGGATACGATCAAAACGGCATAGTCCCCCTCCTTAACTTCGTCATAGCCCACAATGGCTTTGTCCAGGTAGCGGTTCTCAGTCCGAATGGTCACTTCTCCCTCGCCGCTGATGGTTTCCGCCGCATTGGTCAATAGATTCATCAGGGTCTTCTCCAGATGGACGGAAGAGCCTTTGATGTTGAGGAGATTTGGGTCGCATTCCGCCCGGAAGGTAACGCGCGGATGATAGTCCCGAATGTTCTCGAAAACAGGGGTTTTGATAAAACCGGAGATGATATCATTGACTTGAATTACTTCCTCCGATATGACGCCCCGCCGGGCCAGGGTGAGCAGGTCCTGAATGATGGCAGCGCCTTTCACGGTGGACTGCAATATCTTTTCGACGTGTTTTCTGGCTTTCTGTCCTTCGGGGATTTCGGCAAGCAGTAGCTCGGAATATCCGGAAAGGACGCCCAGGACGTTGTTCAGGTCATGGGCCACACCGCCTGCCAGTTGACCCAGGGCCTCCATTTTCTCCGCCCGGCGCAAACGCGCCTCCAGTCTTCGCTTCTCCGCCTCCGACTGCTTCCGGTCAGTGATGTCTTCAGAGATGCCCATCAGGTATTCGGGCTCTCCGTTCGCGTTCAGAATCGGTACTTTCTTAGTGTGCAGGATCCGCTCTCCCTTGTCACGGGTCTGAATGGGTTCTTCCAGGATGTCCACAATTTCCTTCCCGCACAAAACTTCCCGATCCTTCTGTATAAAGAAGTCCGCCTGTTCCTTCGGAAAGAAGTCGTAATCGTTCTTTCCCATCAAGTCGCCTCTGGAATGACCCAGCAGTTCTTCTCCCGCCCGGTTGATCTGAGTGAACCGGAGTTCCCGGGCATCTTTGAGGAAGATCATGTTTGGAATATTCTCGACAATG
This sequence comes from uncultured Smithella sp., assembly GCA_964450075.1. GTDB lineage: Bacteria > Desulfobacterota > Syntrophia > Syntrophales > Smithellaceae > UBA8904. The sequence goes on along the minus strand of CAYVFA010000003.1, from coordinate 2,647 downwards.
GAGTTCAGTAAAGTATTCGCCTTTTGAATTTCCTCCTCCACCTGTTTGCGCTCGGTGATATCCGTTGCTACGCCCGAAAAGTAAAGAGGGTTTCCCCCGGCATCCTTGATGGACGTGCCGCTGTTCATGAACCATATCCATTTCCCCGAGGCGTGCTTGACGCGAAATTCTGAAATTTTATGCGGTTGACCGGTTTCATAGACCTTTTTCACTAGTTCACGACAGGCGGCCTGATCGTCCGGGTGTACATAGGGGACAAAGCTCTTGCCCACGGTTTCGGAGACGGGAAAACCGGTGTAGCGTTCCCAAGACGGTGAGAGATGGAGAAAGGTTCCATCCCAGGCAATTAAATGGATGATCTCCTCGGCGTTTTCAAAGATGCTCCGCAGGTGCTCCTCACTGGAACGCAGCTCCTCCTCGGCTTGTTTGCGTTCGGTGATGTCTTCAAACACAACACAAAACCGATCCTTTGTGTCCCGGGGCCGATAGACATTGCAGTGATAAAGTTTGCCGGTCGGTTCGTGATACATGTCGAAGCTATTCGGCACTCCTGTGGTTGCAACGTCGCCGTATGCCTTGACCCAGTTTGCCTCCGTGTTGGGCCAGACCTCATGCACGGTCTTTCCTTTGACTTCTTCGTTCTTGACGCCTGTGATGCGTTCATAGGCATCATTGATATAGACAAACCGGTAGCTGACAAAATTTCCATCCCGGTCAAAAACCGACTCGAAAAGCACGAATGCGTTGAGCATGCTTTTGAAAAGGGCTTTCAGCTCGTGTTCGCTCTCCTCAAGAGCATTCTCCACCAGTTTGCGATTGGTAATATCTCGTGCAACCCCATGCAATCCGGTTGCAACGCCTTGATCATTGCGCAGCCAGCTAATGTTCGTTTCCAGCCAGCGGGTCGAGCCGTCCTTATGATAATATTCCAGCGTGACAGTAATATTTCTTTGGGGATCGGCATTGCCTGTTTTTTCAACGGCAAGTTCATTGTTCAGAGTTGCCCATGCGGAAGATAACGAATCAGGCGTCAGCTGTTCTTCGAGCGCCTGGCTCAGTCGTTCTTCCTGAGTAAATCCCAATACATTTCTGACAGACGGACTAACGTAGGTGGTCCGTAAATGGATGTCCGTTGTCCATATGATATCGGACATTTTTTCGGTCAGAAGCCTGTATTGATTTGCGCTTTCCCGTAAAGATTGTTCTGCGTAAATCCGTTGTGTAATGTCGCGATCGGAACCTTGAAAACCCTTCAAAACGCCTGCGTTGTCAAAAATGGGCACAGCATTACTTTCCAGATAACGGTATGTTCCGTCCTTATGCTTCCAGCGCAAAACTAAGTTCGACCAGCCTTTTTTTTGTTCAATAGCCCGAACCAGCATTTCGGTCATTTTGGGAATGTCTTCTTCGGCGACAAGAGAGCGAGCCGCGCCATGCCGAACGATTTCATCAGGAGTAAACCCCAGTATCTTCTCGATGGTGGAATTACTGTAAGTATGGACGCCCTGGGTATCTATGGCCCAAATCCACTCCTGGCTGGTGGCAACAATGGATTTGAATCGGGCTTCGCTGGCCTGCAGTGCCGCTTCCGTTTTTTTATGTTCGGTAATATCGGTGTTGATTGCTAAAAGTCCAATAATTTTGCCGGATTCATCTTTGATAGCATCTGCGCGGAGCATAACCGTTAATCTTCTGCCATCTTTTGCAATATCCTCTACTTCTCCGCTCCACGAACCTCCCTGCATAATCGTTTTAAAGACGTCTTGCGCAACCTCCTGATCTGCGTAAACTGTTTGTGCTAACCCCTTAACCTTGAGTTCATCGACCGTGTATCCCAAAAGGCGGGTGAATGCTTTGTTTTGATAAAAATGATTGCCTTGCCCGTCGGCTAATCCAATGGCATCGCCGGAATCTTCCACCGCTTTTTGAATAAGCAGCAGTTTTTCCTCCTCCCGCTTGCGGTCCACTTCCATAGCGTTCAATTCATGAATTCGCTTTTTCAGTACATCGTTTTCTGCGGTAAGCCCTTGAATGGTCTTTGAATGGTCGGCCATATTATCCCCTGCCTCGTCGTAGTAATAATTATGAACCACAAAAAAAGATAACCTGAATTATGCGGCACGACCGCCATCCAGACACTGAAACTGTCATGAGCGCACGTGATGATATTCTTTTAAAATGTAGCATGAATGTCGGAAAATTGACATGCTTGATTTCAGGAAGCTATGCTGGGCACAACCTGAGCCTATAGTTAGACAATTAACCAGTTGATCAGCAAAGCATGAAAGGTTCAAGTTGAGAACAAATATGCATCCTTAAATTTGTAATAACATTTGTTCAGCCCGTCCGTAATGGACATCTTCCGGCGTGAGAAATCCGATTCCGGGATGGTAATGATCATTATTGTACCAGTTGAAAAAGTTCTGGCAAAATGATCTGCTGTCTTCGAGACACCCGAACCGTCGGAAAACGCCGTTTTTATCTGTTAGAAAAATAAAAAGTGGGGACAGGGTGGGAACAAACTTACCTTGCAAAAGAAAAAAAACTTAGGTTTTAAGCGTCTAAATCCTTTTTAATTACGGCATAAGTATTTGTTTTTATTATTGGTACCTGGGGAGAGAATTGAACTCTCACAACCACAAGGGTC
>CAYVFA010000002.1:33494-56973 GCA_964450075.1 uncultured Smithella sp. | reverse complement strand
AATGAATTGAAATCCAGCCTGCCAAGCGTGGAAGAGATTGAAGCGGAGTTGTCGGAAGGTTCGGATGAATAATATTCAGGCGGATATCGTATTGAGGATCATTTTGCTGACGTCAGCAAAATGGTCGAGACCAAACAGCGCAAGCAACTCGGCAAGGCTAAGAATTCTGTAAAAAAGAAAGGTGAGTAACCGGACATGGCACTGCATAAAGACTTTCCGCAATCACCGCACGCGATTCTTGACCCGGAGATTCGTTGGTTTCCCGCCGATGAGGCGTTGCGGGACAGCAGCATGGAGAAGCTCATGCCGCCGCTGGTCGCGGAGCTGCGCCGCAAAGTGAAGGACTTCCGTGATGGCGGCTATGTGGGAGCGACGGACACCAGCCGGAGCCTGCTCAATTGGTGGTTCAAAACTCCGCACCTCCTGCCGAAAACCGACGGAACAATGGTGGAGTTTGAATACTACTTCGCCCAGCGCGAAGCTTTGGAGACAATTATCTACCTCTATGATGTGGTGGGGGTTAAGGACAAGCACGATTTGATGCGCTTCGATGCAAGCGGCCTTGTATCCGGGAGCATGTTCGACGAGACCTGGCGACGGTTTGTGGTGAAGATGGCAACGGGCAGCGGTAAGACCAAGGTCTTGAGCCTGGCGCTGGTGTGGAGTTTTTATCACAAACTATATGAGCCGGAATCTGAACTGGCACGCAACTTCCTTGTCATCACGCCTAACATCATCGTCCTGGACAGGATTTACCGCGATTTTCAGGGACTCCGTATCTTCTTCGACGATCCGGTGCTGCCGGATAACGGGTTTGACGGGCGCAACTGGCGTGATGATTTTCAACTGACGCTTCATTTACAAGACGAGGTTCGGATCAACCGGCCTACAGGCAATATCTTTCTGACCAACATCCATCGTGTTTATTCGGGCGACGACATCCCGCCATCACCTGATGATGAAGACATGCGGGATTATTTTCTGGGCAAGCGCCCCTCAGGGGCGACCACGGATTCCAAAGTGGATTTGGGCATGATCGTCCGGGATATTGATGAACTGATGGTATTGAATGACGAGGCGCACCATATTCACGATCCACGTATGGCCTGGTTCAAAGCAATTGAAGACATTCACAACCGCCTTAAGCAGAAGGGGGCTGCTCTGAGTATGCAGGTGGATACAACGGCCACACCAAAACACAACAACGGCGCAATTTTCGTGCAGACCGTGGCCGATTACCCGCTGGTGGAGGCCATCTCGCAGAACGTCGTCAAGCATCCCGTTCTACCTGACGCGCCGAGCCAAGCGAAGTTGCAGGAGCGCCAGAGCGCGAAGTACACCGAAAAATATACCGACTATATCCATCTTGGCGTAATTGAATGGCAAAAAGCTTATGCTGAACACGAAAAGATGGGCAAGAAGGCGATCCTGTTCGTAATGACCGACGATACGCGCAATTGCGATGATGTGGCCGAGTATCTGGAGGGGCATTACCCGGATTTGAAAGATGCCGTGCTGGTCATTCACACCAAAAACAACGGCGATATTTCCGAATCCGCCTCGGGCAAGGATAAAGACGAGTTGGAGAAACTGCGCAAACAGGCCAATGAGATTGACGGAATGGACAGCCCGTACAAGGCCATCATCTCGGTCATGATGCTCAAGGAAGGGTGGGATGTACGCAATGTCACCACCATCGTGGGTTTACGCGCCTATTCCGCCCAGAGCAACATCCTGCCCGAGCAGACGCTGGGCCGGGGTTTGCGCAAAATGTATCCCGGCGATGTGGATGAGCAAGTCAGCGTGATTGGCACCAAGGCCTTTATGGAGTTCGTGGAATCCATTCAGGCCGAAGGCGTGGTGCTGGAGCGCAAGGCAATGGGGGAAGGGACGGGGCCGAAGACGCCGCTGGTGGTCGAAGTTGACAAGGAAAACGAGAAGAAGGACATAGCCGCACTGGATATTGAAATTCCGGTGCTGACACCGCGCGTTTACCGGGAATACAAAAGTCTTGGCGATCTGGATGTGGGCAAGCTGGGGCATCAGCGATTGTTGTATTTGCAGTTCAGCGAAGAGCAACAGAGGGAGATCGTATTCAAGGACATCACCACGGGTGAGATTACGCATACCACGATTCTCGACACGGCAGGTGTTGCTGACTACCGCAGTGTGATTGGCTACTTCGCACAGACCATTATGAAGGATCTGCGCTTGGTCAGTGGCTATGATGTGCTGTATGGCAAGGTCAAGGTGTTTCTGCAAGAGGAGTTGTTTGACCGCCCCGTGCAACTGGAAGACCCCAACACATTGCGCAACCTGTCAGAGCTGGCTGCTACCAAGACGCTGATTGAGACCTTCAAAAAGGCTATCAATGCGCTAACCGTCCAGGACAAAGGCGATGCCGAAATCCGGGACACGATTAAGTTGCGCCAGACCCGACCTTTTGTGGCCAAGGATCAAGGCTACCTTGTCCCGAAGAAAAGCGTCTTCAACCGTATCATTGGCGACAACCAACTGGAACTGCAATTCGCCAATTTTCTGGAAGGTTGCGACGATGTGCTCTCTTTCGCGAAGAACTACATGGCCGTGCATTTCAAACTGGATTATGTGAAAGCCGATGGCGATATCTCCAACTACTATCCGGATTTTATGGTCAAACTGTCCGCCAAGCGGATTGTCATTGTCGAAACGAAAGGGCGAGAAGATTTGGATGTGCCGCTGAAGATGTCACGGCTGCGGCAATGGTGCGAGGATGTCAACTGCGTGCAAACAGACGTAGAATACGACTTCGTCTACGTGGACGAAGAAAGTTTTGAAAAATACAAGCCCACTTCATTCCGGCAATTGCTGGATGGCTTCAAAGAATACAAAGGGAAAATATAATAAACGCTGAACAGGATAGTAATTTGGCTGCCCTCTAAAACCGCCGGTGATATTAGGCAGAAGAGATAGTCAGGAAAAACATTAAAACTGAGGAGAAAGTATTATGAAACGTTTCTTTGATAAAAAAGAATCGAGTAGTCATAAAGAGAGAAGTGCAAGGCAGGATCAGGCGCTATCCGCCATGCTGAAGCTGGGATATAAAAAGTCAACCGTTTTGAAAAATATTCTCGACCGTTACAAAATTAATCCCGCTAAAATCAAAACTCGTGAAGACCTGGAAAAGCTGCCCGTCACTTCCCGGGAAAAGCTGGTGGAAATGGAAGCGAAGCATCCGCCTTTTGCGGGGCTGGAAAATCCCTCAATTCCTGTTGACCGCATTTTTACATCGCCGGGACCGGTTTATGAGCCGCATCTTTCGGAAACGGATTACCTGTGGGCGCGGGCGTTTTTTGCGGCAGGTATCGGACCCAAAGATGTTGCCCTTAACGCTTTTTCCTATCACCTTGTCGCGGCGGGTCTCACTTTTCACAACGGCCTGCGCAAAGTCGGGGCGACGGTTGTTCCTTCGGGCACATCGTCATCACAGGTTCAAGTCCAGTTGATTAGAGATTTGAAAGTTACCGCTTATGTTGGAACCCCCAGCTTTCTGATGTCCATTATCAATCAGGCTAAAGAAATGGGTTTTAACTTTAAAAAAGATTTTCGTGTAAAAAAAGCCTGCTTTGCCGCCGAGCCGCTCTTACCTTCGCTCAAGCTAACGTTTGAAAAAGAATATGGCATTGATACGTATCAGATGTATGGTGCAACCGAGGTGGGTGATGTCGCTTATGAATGCTCGCAGAAATCCGGCTGGCACATCTGTGAAGAAACGGTTGTGGAAATTGTCGATCCGGCCACCGGGAAGAATGTGGCGCCGGGTGAATTAGGAGAAGTTGTGGTAACCCGTCTCAACGATATTTTCTTTCTGCTGCGTTTCGGTACGGGGGATTTATCACGATTAATCACTAAAAAATGTGCCTGCGGGAGAACATCTTATCGGCTGGCGGGTATTGCGGGCAGGATAGGGGATGCCGTAAAAGTCCGCGGGCTGTTTATCGCTCCCAGTCAGTTGAAAATGATTTCGGCAAAATTCAATAATCTTCCATTGCAGGCCAATGTCAGCCGCCACGGGCATAATGATTTTTTAACCATACGCTTGGAAAAGGCAAATAATCAGGTTGGCACAAGCACATGGGAAGGTAACTTTAAAAAAATCTTTAAGGAAATATGCACAGTCAAAGTTGATGAGATTCAATATGTGGAAGCAGGTTTGATTACGCCTGATCAGAAATTGATTCTTGACCAGAGGCAGTGGTAGGAGCTGTCATTATTTTTTTGCCGAGTTGATAAGCGTCAATAATGGAAAGAATCCAGAAAATGGAAATGATAATCAGTAGCATCATAAAATAAGAAAGGTTAATGGCCTTTAACGCATCAACCGCCACCTGGATGGCATTAGTAAGATGATCGGTTCCTTTTTTGAAAGGCGTCGCTTTAATAATTGAAATGCCGATATCAATAATTGACCAGACCAGAGCCAGAGTAGCGGCAAGCACCGGCACGATGAATATTAAGCCTCTTTTATAGTGTTTCAGGTAAAACTGTCCCCATCCCGGAAACAGTAAAGCGCTAAACAGGGCGGCTTTTGTCGCTATGTCCATATCGGATCCTCTACGATAGAATGGCAGCGTCCTTGATCTTCAGTTGAATGTCGGATGAACCGTTCCAATAATTAATCTGAGGTGAGAAAACGACATCCAGGTTTGCTCCATTAATGGCGCTGAGGTGTTTGCCCATACCAAACCAGATGGCATTCAATGATGCGCCGCTGGATGCCAGGCGCATTTTGAGATGGCTATTGCCGACAATGACGGGAGATAACGCTTTAATATTACGGGAGCAAAGGATCGGTTCGGGATTTTCACAGCCGAAGGGCGCAAGCTTTGAAATTTGATGGATCAGATCCATATTGATGTCCTGCAGGTCACATTCCGCGTCAATGTAGGTTTGTGAAACCATATCCGAGGATTGAACCGAATTCCGGATGATTTCATCAAGCATACAGGCAAATTCGTCGATGTCGTCCTCTTTAATGGAAATTCCCGCCGCCCGATAGTGGCCGCCGAAAGATAATAACAGCGGCGCGCACTGCTGTAGTCCCTTGTGAATATTAAAATCAGAAACGCTACGGCCGGAACCCTTGCCCACGCCATCTTTAATACTGATAACAAAGGTCGGACGGCTGAACAAATCGACCAGACGCGAGGCCACGATGCCTACCACGCCGGGATGCCATTTTTCGGAAGAGAAAACTAACGCGTTCATGTTTTCCAGATCAGGATTGGTTCCCAGCTGGCCGAGAATGTCTTTGAGGATATCTTTTTCCATGGCCTGACGCCGCCGGTTATGCAAATCAAGCTTTTCCGCAAGCGGCCGGGCCTCTGCCATATTCTCTGCCAGGAGCAGCTCCACCGCATCCAGTGGAGAGGCTATCCTGCCTGCTGCATTAATACGGGGAATCAGGCAAAAAGAGGCTTTAAAGGAATCAATGCTTTGTCCATCAATCCCACTGACTTCTTTGAGCGCTTTGATGCCGGGCCGTTTGCCTTCCGTCACCAGTTCCAAGCCAATTCTGGCAAATATCCGGTTTTCGCGGGCAAGCGGCGCAATGTCCCCAATCGTCCCCAACGCCACAACGTCCAGATATTCTCTCAGATTGGGATATTTTCCGTCTTTCCAGAAACCTTCTTTGCGCAATGTGCCTCGAAGCGCGATCAGAAAATAAAAGGCGATCCCGACGCCTGCCAGATGTTTGAAGGGAAACAGGCAATCTGACCGGTTCGGATTAATACAGGCGACAGCCACTGGAAGCTGATCGGATATTTCATGATGGTCCAGAACGATCGTGTCTATTCCAATGGACTTTGCGTAAGCGATTTGTTCGATATCGGAAACACCGCAATCCACCGTGATAATCAGTTTTACATTTTTACTTTTAAACTGATCGATGACCGGAATTTTCAGCCCGTAACCTTCCAGCACTCTGTCAGGAATATAATAGGACACATGCGAGGTCAGTTCTTTAATGAATTTATAAAGAATAACGACGGAAGTGATGCCGTCCGCATCATAGTCGCCGTAGATAACAATTTCTTCGCCGGCATAAATGGCGGCAATCAGTCTGGACACGCCTTTCTTCATGTCCTGCATCAGAAAAGGGCTGTGCAGGTCATTGAGTGACGGATGAAGATATTGTTGAGCTTCTTCCAGACTGTCAACATGCCGGTTTAATATCAATTGAGAAATGATCCTGGGGATGCCAAATTCCTTCGCCAGCGATTCTTCTATATTCTTATTGCCGGAATCTTTGATCTTCCATTGTGTTATCGGCAGATGTTCTTCTTCGAGCATATGTTCTTCTTTAAATTACAATTTTTATTATCATATCAGTGACAGAGCTTATGTCAAGCCTTCATTGGTTGTTTTCATCGATAATCTTGATCTTTAAAACAATAAATGGTAATCCGCAGGGCAGATATGATGAAGAAATGGTTTAAATTAAAAGCAAGCGATATCACACTTGTCCAGTTTATCATCGAAGGATATGAGGGTTTAGCGACTGTTTCTACGGTTGATCCTAAAACAGCCATTATTCAGGTATCCATCATGTCGAATTATATTGAAGATATGGAAGGCATTCTGAACCATCTCAAAGTCCGGTTTTTGATGGAAGAAATGGCTTCCGGTAATCATCAGGCGTCCCTATGTTGATGTTAACCCACACCTATTTACTGCAGCAAATCATGGGTGCTTCCTCGGTCAAAAACAGTGATCCGGACATTTACATTTATAACATTGCTCCGGACTTGCTGACGATTCATCCTGATATCAACTCCAACCAGACGCATTCCATTAACCGGTTTATCCAAGCGCCCCCGAACCATAAACGTACTGCCTACATCATGTTTCATCTGCTGGTGGATGATCTGGCCCATTACGGAAGCATCTCACTTACATGTCAGGAGGGATTTGATCCTCATTCCGCAGGCTATACTTATCTGAAAGGAAGGCATCTTATCGGTTCCATTATGGAATTGCATAAAATAATTGACCGGGAGATCTCTTATGATGAAGCGGCATACCGCTCCCATTTGATTATCGAGATGATTTATGACCTGGTGATTTTGTCGCACATTCACGCTGACCGGTCGATTGATCTTTTAGAAGAAGCCATTCATTTTACACTCGACAAGAAAGGGAATGAATTCTGCGAAGATATGGCCTGGCTTTATGGTGTTGAAAAAGATGCGGTTCGGGACGTGCTGAAAAACGCCGCATCCTATCTCACAAAAGAGAGAATGGACGGTATCATGAATATCGAAGGCCGAATTCGTCTTTTTACGGGCAAATTCGGCCTCAAAAATGATAGTTCACTATTTGCTGATGCGATTCAAACCTTGTTTCATGATGCTCTGGATTCTATTGAAAATGAAGATTTTCTTCAACAGACTGCTGCGGCCATCAGAAAGATCGGTTGGCTTCCCACGGATTAGCTTGCTTTTTTAACAAAACCGGAACGGATGCAACGCGTACACGCTTTGACTCTTTTCACGGCTCCCGTTTTTTCATCAACACAGCGTAACTTTTGAAGATTCGGACGCCAAACAGTTTTGCTCTTGTTGTTGGCGTGACTGACATTATTACCGACGGCAGGTTTCTTTCCACAGACTTCACAAATACGAGACATAATAAAACTCCTTCTTGAAAATGTGCGTCGTTACTAAGCTATAATAGGTTATTTTGCAAGCATTTTTTTTAATTTCTCATCTCCGGCGGTTGCCCGGTTGTTTCCAGAACCCTGAGCCAGACATTGCCCTGCGGGTCGATTCGTCTGCCGGAAATGGCGGCGGCAAGGGGCAGGTGGATATATTCGTTGTTTCTGAGCGCTACCAGCAGGCCGGTTTTCCCGGCCATGGCCGCGTGTACGGAGTATTGTCCCAGAGAACTGCAATAAATACTGTCTGAGGCATTGGCCGGAACCGATCGAATCAGGTAACTGGGTTCAATATATTTCAAGTTGATTTCCAGATTAATTTCATGAAAATGACGATCGATGGCCTGTTTCAAGAACAAGCCGATATCATGGAGACGGATATTTCCCGAAGCGTCGGTGGTATGTTCAGTGGAATCATTTTTCATTAACTCCTGTCCTGCGCCTTCTGCCACCAGAATAACGGCATGTCCCCGCGCTTTGATTCTGCTTTCCAAAGCTTTCAGAAATCCTTTTTCACCCTCTAAATCAAATGGCACTTCGGGAATCAAGACAAAGTTTACATCACCCTGAGACAGGGCTGCGGTTGCCGTGATATAGCCTGATAAACGTCCCATGATCTTCACCAGGCCGATGCCATTAAAGGCGCCTTTGGCTTCTACATGCGCACTGCGGATGGATTCCACCGTTTTTTCGATGGCCGTGTCAAAACCGAAGGATTTCTCTATCAGGTTCAAGTCGTTATCAATGGTTTTGGGAATGCCGATAACGGCAATCTTTGCATTTCTGGCGGTGATTTCCTCCGTCAGTTTTTCCGCTGCCCGCATGGTGCCGTCGCCGCCCACGCAAAAAAGGATGTTGATTTTCAGGCTTTCCAGACAATCCACCATGACCTTTGCATCCTGCGGCCCGCGGGAGGTTGAAAGGATGCTGCCGCCGATATGCTTGATGTCTTTAACAAAGTCCGGTGTCAGTAAAACAGGTTTGTCCCCATACGATGGATTCAGTCCGCGCAGCCCGTACTTAATCCCCAGGATAGCATTCACACCGTAACGGTAAGAAAGTGTCATCGTCAGGGAACGTATGACATCGTTAATGCCGGGGCACAGACCGCCGCAAGTGACAATGGCGGCCTTTGTTTTTGCAGGATCAAAATATATTTTTTTTCTGGGGCCTGCCGGTTCCACGGACATCGGCTGTCCTGTGGCGTCGAGTGTCTGTGTATGGTTGATGAGACGGGTATGAAATAAGATCCGGTCATCATCGGATGTGAAGTTGCTGATATTCAGGGGAGAATTAATTTGACAAAAACCGAGATTTTCAACTGTAAAATCAAGTGTCATGAAGTCACTTCCTTTTATTGATGATCTGCTGTGCGGACTGTTTACCGGAAATTATTTCTGCTTCAAAACCAGCATCCGTCATTAAAGATGAACCTGTCAGAAAGATATTGTTAAAACGTGTTTTAGGGGTCTTGGCGGCAAACGAAGTAAAAAAGGCGTTGCGCACCTTATATTTGGGCGTGAGGACTTTACGGTATTCCAAAGAAATATCAATTGATTTATTAATATCGAATAGCACAATGTTTTCTTTCAAAAAGGGAAGAAATCCTTCCAGCCTTTCTAAAATTGAATCAGCCTCACGCGAAAGCCCGTCCCGTGTCCAGTTTTCTTCAAAATCGGGAAGGTAAACCATGGCGGTAAGTGATGCCCTGGCCGCCCTGAGGTTCATGTCGTTTTCAGGCGGACTCGTTTCCAGAATGATAAGGTTGTCATCATAAATATCTTTATTAACATCCGTGACTAAGGCAATATGCCTTGCAAGCTGTTCAGGAAGACATTTAGCGGCAACGCCCAGAAATATTGTAAATGGGTAATAAACTGCTTTTGCCGGACGAAGCCAGTCGGAAATATTCATGTGTTGATGCGTGCCCCGAAGCATTGCCAGCTTTTCCGACTTGGTGCTGATAATCAAATCAAGACCGGAGACTTTCGAAATTCTGCTGTCCGGAGCCGTAAGCTCCATATCAATGTTTTTATTTCTGATGACAGTGTTTATTTGATGGTTGCTCAGATACAAACCTTTGTTCGATTCCAGCTTTTCAACAAGCGCATTGAATAAAAATTGTTTCCCCTGCTGAAAATAAGAAACGCCACGCAAAGGCGCGCTATATTGAAAAGCAGAAGCAAAGGAAAGCAAATCATCAATATTGCCGGAAAGCAACGCCTGCTGTGCCTCCCACACTTTTTCCAGAGCGGGATCCTGCGACAGAACTTTATCAAACTTAACCGCGGCAAATTTATATTTGATAATATCCGGAAATAATTTCAAATAAGAAAAGTATTCTTTCAAAGTCTGCGGCTGGATATGCTGATATTCGGCTATCCAGTATTGAAATGTGGATGAAGCATCCAGCAACATATTATAAAAGTCTGTGATCTCTGCATCCCAATCGGGAAATTCACGGGCCATTTCAGACGTAAGGCTGCTCAGGTTGTTGTAAAAGTCGATTCGATGATCGGGAAGAATAACTTGAAAAGCGGGATTGATGGAAGCTGCCTGATCTTCCGGAATCGCAATGCCCAGCTCAGACAGTACGGCCAGACCTTGTTGATCCGATCGCAGTCCGGTCATTGGTGTGGGATCAATGTTGAAAACAAAATCGTCGATCAGCTGCAACCCACCGAGGCCGCTCTCTGCGACTAACAGCGTATTTTGGCCATTTTGACTGGCGTAGGCGGCTGCAACATGTGAAGCCAGATCATCACCGATGACAATCAGATCATACATCAAAAATTGTTGTCCTCCAAAACAGGTCTATAATAAAGACCGATCAATGGTCGCAAGACGGATTATGCATCGCAACGGCATCACAATTGATGATGTTCTTGATTTCTACATGACGGCCGTTTTTGATGATTTGGTTTTTTGCGAAATAACGGATAGCCTGAGGGTAAATTTTGTGTTCTTCCTTTAATATTCTGGCTGCCAGCGCCTCCGCGGTATCGTCCGGGTAAACCGGCACAACCGATTGAATAATAATGGGGCCGGTATCTACGCCTTCATCAACAAAATGAACAGTGCAACCGGAAAATTTCACACCGTAATCGATGGCTTTTTGCTGGACATGCGTACCGGGAAAAGCGGGCAGGAGGGCAGGGTGAATATTAATGATTTTTTGATCAAAAGCCCGCAAAAAAGATCGGGTGAGAATCCGCATAAAACCGGCCAGCACGATTAAATCGACTCCTGCATCTTTCAGGATGCGGATCAGTTCGCGATCAAATTCTTCCCGGGTGGAATAATCCTGATGATTTAAAATCAGACAAGGGATGCCGTGTTTTTTTGCCCTGGTCAGGCCATAAGCCTGCGGATTGTTACTCAGAACAATTTTAATTTGAGCGGGTAGAATGCCTTTTTCAATATGATCGATAATGGACTGAAGATTTGAGCCGCTGCCGGAAATCAAAACGCCCAATTTTAAGAGTTCAGCCATAGCCCTGCCGTTAAATATCCGTGAAGCATACAGAAGCCTGATCCTTCTCTCTTTTCTCAATCACGCCGATGGAGAATGCTTTTTCCCCCAATACTTTCAGACGGTCGAGAATTTCCTGAGAATCTTTTTCCGATACGATCATCATCATGCCGATGCCCATGTTGAAAACACGGAACATCTCTTTATCATCCACATGGCCGATATCCTGAATAACGGAAAAAATCGGCGGAATCTCCCAACTGTTGCTGGTAATAACGCAGCGGCTGACATCGGGTATGATGCGCGGAATGTTGTCGTAAAAACCGCCGCCGGTAACATGAACCAGGCCTTTGATGTTGAAGTTTTTAAAAATATTTAATAGGGATTTGACGTAAATTCGTGTCGGCTCCAGAAGTTCCAACCCGACCGTTCTGGAAAGTCCGGGCACGGTATCTTTCATGGACAGTTTGCCTTTTTCCAACAGGACTTTGCGGGCCAGTGAAAAACCATTGCTGTGCAGGCCGCTTGATGCGATACCGATGACCCGGTCGTTGATGCTGATGGTCGAGCCATCGATCAGTTTATCCGATTCGACCACGCCCACGCAGAATCCAGCCAGGTCGTAGTCGCCTCCTTGATAAAAGCCCGGCATTTCCGCTGTTTCTCCACCCAGTAGCGTGCAACCGGCCTGTTTGCAGCCCTGAACAATTCCGTCCACAATCTGCACGCTTTTTTCCAGTTCGATTTTACCCGTGGCCAGATAATCCAGAAAGAACAGGGGTTCTGCCCCTTGAACAATCACGTCGTTAACCGACATGGCGACCAGATCGATCCCGATCGTGTCGTGTTTATCCATCAGGTGAGCGATTTTGAGTTTTGTACCCACGCCGTCTGTTGAAGAAACAAGAATTGGATTTTTAATTTTAGCTGTATCAAAACGGAACAGCCCCCCGAAACCACCGATGCCGGAAACCACTTCTTTGCGGGCTGTCATTTTAATCAAGGGTTTGATACGCTCAACAAACGCATTGGCAGTGTCAATATTAACACCCGCGTCTTTATATGTAGATTTTGTGGATTTAACGGATTTGGTTGCCATAGGACTCCATCATTAAATATTAGTTCTTCAAGTGAAAATTTAATGGGCATGATTTAACGTAAATAAGTGTTTGTGTCAATCATTGACTTGCGCAAATAAAAATTATTTGTTAAAAAATGTCAACAATATCCGGAAATTTATTCATTTTCACAAAAAATGCATCGGAGCCTGAATGGAGTCCTTTAAAAAGAATCTGCAAAAAATCGAACAGCCTCTGAGCTTTGCAGCAAAGGATAACTTTAAAAATCTTCCCCACATTAAAGATTTAGGCAAATCGCTGGTTGCTTTGATTGCCCTGCAGATTTCCGTTATTCCGCCCGCCGCTAAGAACAGCTTTGAACCGCCACTGGGCAACTTGATGCGTATGTTTTCGGATTATGACGATCAGGACGTTACCGTTAAAAAGACAAAAATTTCGGAGGCGGCGCTGATTCTTGAAAGATTAAAAAATGCCGCTGATCACTTTGATGCCAGCAAACCTTTTTCTCCACAACAGGAAGAGCAGATTAGCGAACGCATTGCGGACATGAAAGCATCCGGAGAAAAACTGGCGTTGCCGGTGCAGTTTCTTAAAGGCGTCGGTCCCAAAATGGCTCTCCGGTTTGCCGCCAAGAAAATCAACACGGTCGAAGATTTGCTTTATTTTCTCCCACGTACTTATGAAGACCGCCGGGAAATCCGTAAAATCAACAAGCTGGAAACGGGAAAAACCCAGACCATCATGGCAACCGTCGTTCTTTGTGAATTCAGACATTACGGTAAACGAAGAATTCTGGAAGTCACGGTCAGTGATAATACCGCTACAATGACTGCCAAATGGTTTAAGGGCCAGATGTCTTATCTTACGGGCACCTTTAAAAAAGGCACCCGTGTGATTATTACAGGCAATGTAACCCCGGGCTATGCCGGCAAATTAATGATTCATCCCGATTACGAAATACTGGAGGAAGATGATGACGATAATCTGCTGAATTTTAAACGCATCGTGCCGGTCTATTCTGAAACGGAAGGCTTGCACCAGAAATACATTCGCAAAGTCATGTATGCCGCTCTGGAAAATTATTCACGTTATATCGCATCACCGATCCCGATGGAAATCTGTCGAAAACGAAACTTGATTAATATTCGTGAAGCGCTCTTAAGCGTTCATTTTCCCGAAAATCACGAACAGATGGAACCCTTAATCGATGGCCGTTCCGAAGCGCACCGGCGTCTAATCTATGATGAATTTTTCTTTTTTCAACTGGGAATGGCGGTTAAAAAATCAGGCCGCATTCTGGATAAAGGCATTTCATTTTCTATTAAGGGGAATCTGACGGAAAAATTTTATGCTTCTCTGCCCTTTACTCTGACAGGCGCCCAAGCCAGGGTGATTGATGAAATTCAAAAGGACTTAAAGGCGGAAAATGCTATGAACCGTCTTTTGCAGGGTGATGTTGGAAGTGGAAAAACACTGGTGGCCATGTCGGCCATGATAACTGTTTGTGAAAACGGTTATCAAACAGCACTCATGGCGCCCACCGAAATTCTTGCCAAACAGCACTTTGCAACACTGTCGGCATGGGCACAAACGATTGGTCTGCGCGTTGTTCTGCTGACCGGAAGCATGCCGGCTACCGTCCGTAATGACATGCTTGAACAGATTAAATCAGGTGATGCTGATATTATTATCGGCACGCACGCTCTGATTCAGGACGATGTTGACTTTAAGAAGTTGGGACTTGTTGTCATTGACGAACAACACCGCTTTGGTGTGATGCAGCGGGCGACTCTGCGCAACAAAGGGATTCATGCCGACGTTTTGGTTATGACGGCCACACCGATCCCAAGGACACTCGCCATGACGGTTTATGGCGATCTTGATGTGTCTGTCATCGATGAGATGCCACCGGGCAAGAAACCGGTACACACGATATTAATGGGCGAGAATAAGAGGCCAGCTGTTTATGAAGCTATTCGCAAAGAGATCGCCAAAGGCCATCAGGCTTTCATTGTATATCCGCTGGTGGAACAATCTGAAAATCTCGATTTGAAAGACGCAACGAAAATGGCCGAGCATCTGCAAAAAGATATTTTTCCCGATGATCGGGTAGGGCTTATTCACGGCAAGATGAAGGATAAAGAAAAAGACGTGGTCATGAGCGAATTTTTGGACAACAAAATTTCCATTCTCGTTGCGACGACCGTCATCGAAGTCGGTATTGACGTTCCTCGGGCGTCCTTGATGGTTATTGAACATGCGGAACGGTTCGGTTTGTCGCAATTACATCAGCTTCGCGGTCGCGTCGGAAGACGCGACATTCCATCAAGCTGTATCCTGCTAGCCGATTACAAAGTATCGGCGGACGCCCGCAAAAGACTTAAAGTTATGGAAAAGACGGCGGATGGTTTTGCGCTGGCGGAAGAAGATTTGGCGATTCGCGGCCCCGGAGATTTTCTGGGAACACGACAATCAGGACTTCCTGATTTCCGTATTGCCAGTATCATCCGTGATGCCCGCGTCCTAAACGACGCCAAGGAAGATGCATTCGCGCTGGCCGCCCGTGATCCATTGCTTAACAAACCAGAGCATGCCATTTTAAAAGAGGTATTGATCGCGAAATGGCAAGACAAGCTGGACCTGGCCAGAACAGGATGAGGAAGAATAATCTTTATGAACTGAATCACAAAGGAGAAAAAATGAGAATAGCAATCATCGGTATCGGCGGAGTAGGGGGATACTTCGGCGGGAAACTGGCCAGAGCGTATGCGGGTTCCGAAAATCAAGAAATCATCTTTATTGCCCGAGGAGAAAATCTTAAAGCCATTCAACAAAACGGTTTGAAGCTATTGACGCAGGAAGGCGACTATGTGGCGTGGCCAAATATTGCCACGGATAATCCATCAATAGCCGGACTGTTCGATTTGGTTTTCTTTTGTGTTAAAAGTTATTCTCTGGAAAGTTCCGCCAGATTGTTAAAATCCAACATTAAAAAAGATACGGTTGTGATTCCGTTACTCAACGGCGTGGACAGTGCGGAAAGGCTGCGAAACGAGCTTCCCGAGGCAAAAATTGTTTCGGGCAGTGTCTATATCATCACCCATCTTGAAAAGCCGGGTGTTGTTCATCAGGAAGACGGCTCATGTAAGTTGACTTTCGGAACGGATGATCAGGAATCTGCCGAAAAGTATTCATACATTCTGGATATTTTATTAAAAGCAAAGATTGATGCAAAATTAACGGATAAGATTTCTGAAGTATTGTGGACAAAATATTTATTGATGTGCCCCCTGGCGTCTTTGACGTCCGCCACGGGCAAAACATACGGGGCCATTTTAGAGGATCCTGAACTTTGTGAAAAGGCTCGGGGGATGATGCAGGAAGTCTATGATGTTGCAAAAGCACGCCATATCTTTCTCCCTGAAAACACGGTTGACAAAACAATGGAAATGGTTGCCCGCTTTGGCCACGATGCAAAAACTTCCATGCAGCTGGACCACGAAAAAGGCAATCAGACCGAGATCGATACTTTGACGGCTTTCCTTTGCCGGACCAGTCAAGAATTGGGGATTCCTACACCCTTGCACGATGAAGTGTACAGGCAGTTAATCAATTGAGATCATTTATTATTAATTATCCCTTTCATTGCTTATCTGTTTGACAAAATAACGGGATTTGTTGTAGGTAACGTCGCTGATGAATTGCCCCTGGCAAGGGGCTATCTTTGTTTTTTTGGAAATTAATTGAGGTGTCATCATGAAAAATATTTGCATCGGTTTAATTGGCTGGGGCAACATCGGCAGCGGTGTTGTTAAATTACTGAAACAAAACGAAGAGCTGATTACTCAGAGGCTTGGTGCAAAAATCGTTTTAAAGAAGGTTGCCGATATTAACATCACATCCCCACGCGCCGTAAAAATCCCTAAAAATCTGCTGACTACCGATGCACGCGAAATCCTTAATGATCCGGAAATATCGATTGTTGTTGAATTAATGGGCGGTTATGAACCGGCAAGAACTTTTGTTCTGGAAGCCATTAAAAATGGTAAACATGTGGTCACCGCCAATAAGGCACTCCTGGCCACCTATGGCAATGAAATATTTCCGGCCGCTCAAAAAAAAGGCGTGGATGTCGGTTTTGAAGCCAGCGTCGGCGGCACAATTCCCATCATTAAAACAGTCAAAGAAGCGCTGGTTGCCAATCATATTAATTCCATTGTCGGGATTATGAATGGAACCTGCAATTTTATTTTGACCAAGATGACGGATGAGGGGAAACCCTTTGATGTCGTATTGAAAGAAGCACAACAGCTTGGCTTTGCCGAAGCGGATCCGACGTTTGATATTGAAGGCATCGATACTTCCCATAAGATGGCGATTCTTCTATCGCTGGCTTATGGGAAAAAAGTTAACCTCAAGGATATTTATCTGGAAGGCATCACAAAAATCAGCGGAGAGGATATTGCTTTTGCCAAACAATTGGGATACCGGATCAAACTGCTGGCCATCGGCATGCTGAAAGGCGACGCGGTGGAGGCAAGAATTCACCCGACGATGATTTCTTCCGGGCACCTGCTGGCCAATGTTAACCGGAACTATAATGCTTTTCACCTGGTGGGTGACGCATCCGGCCCGGTTTTCCTGTTCGGTCAGGGCGCAGGTATGATGCCTACGGCCAGTGCGGTATTCAGCGACATTCTCGATAGCGCTCGCAACATCATGAAAGGTGTTTCCGGACGTGTGCCACTGAGATCTATTAATGAAATGGATATGAAGGGTATCAAACTAATCCCCATGGATGATATCGAAACAAAGTATTATTTCCGTTTTTCAGTCTTGGATCAACCGGGTGTATTATCAAAAATATCAGGCATCCTCGGAGAGAATAACATCAGTCTGGCGACGGTTATCCAGAAAGCAAGAGAAGAAGTGGGAGCGGTTCCGATTGTCATGACCACTTATAAAGCAAAAGAAAAGAATGTGCGCCGGGCATTGAAGAAAATAGACAAGCTGCAAATTGTGCGGGATAAAACCATTCTCATTCGCATTGAGGACGAGTTGTAATTTACTGAAAACAGGAAAACTTATGAAATATGTTGTGTTATTAGGCGATGGCATGGCGGATTACCCAAGTCAAAAACTTGGTGGAAAAACGCCGCTTGAATGCGCCTTGACTCCATTTCTGGATCAGATTGCAGCACAGGGCACTCTGGGACTGGTGGATACCATTCCTCAGGGAATGACTCCCGGATCCGATGTGGCCAATCTCAGCGTGCTGGGTTACAATCCGGCCGATACTTATACAGGTCGTGGACCTTTGGAAGCCGCCAGTATGGGTATCCATCTTGCACCTCATGATATCGCCTATCGTTGTAATCTGGTAACAATCGGTAAACAGGGTACTGATCAGGCTTTTATGGATGATTTTACCGCTGGTCACATCTCTTCGGCTGAAGCCAGAGAAATGATCCAGGATATCAATAAAAAAACAGGTTCATCGCAGTTGCAGTTTTATCCGGGCGTTGGTTACCGCCATTTGCTGGTATGGCGAAACGCTGAAGGGGCACCTCAGACAGTGCCACCCCACGACATTCCGGGAAAAGAGATTGCTCAATATCTGCCTTCCGGAGATTTCTCTGTCGAAGTGAACAATCTGATGCAAAAAGCGGCGGAGGTTTTAAAAGACCATCCTGTCAACGCCAAACGCTTGGAGGATGGCAAGAAACAGGCTAATTCCATCTGGCTTTGGGGGCAGGGAAGAAAACCGCAGATTGTTCCACTAACCAAGAAATATAATTTAAAAGGTGGAATGATTTCAGCCGTTGATCTCCTTAATGGTCTGGGAATCAATACCGGATTAAAACCACTGCGCGTAGAAGGCGCCACCGGGTACATCGACACTAATTATGAAGGAAAGGCGAACATGGCGCTGGATGCGCTTAAATTTATGGACTTTGTCTTTCTCCATCTGGAAGCACCGGATGAAATGGGACATGAAGGCAATGCTGAAGGTAAAATTCAGGCCATCGAATTTTTCGATGAAAAAATTATAGGGCCTATTTTGAATAATATCGGCAAGCTGGGTGAATACCGCGTTCTGGTTTTAAGTGACCACCCAACTCCAATTGATTTGAAAACGCATGTCGGCGATCCGAGTCCTTTTGCGGTTATATCGTCGAATCAGGAAGAAAATCAAGCGATTGGACGCTCCTTTACTGAAGCAAATGCCAGAGAAGGCGGAATCTTAGTGTCTCCGGGGCATTTGCTGATGGATAAATTTATTCTCGATTGGGGCACGTTTCTTGGAAAATAACTTAACAAGAGTTCGGGTCATATATGCTGACACCGATGCGATGGGCATCGTTTACCATACCAATTACATTCGCTGGTTTGAAATAGGTCGTAATGAATTATTTCGCCAGTTGGGAGTAGCCTATACTGAATTGGAAAAGCTGGGGCTTAATCTTCCTTTGACCAAAGTGTCCTGTCATTACCTTGCACCGGCAAAATATGATCAGATTGTGGTCATTGAAACGAAGTTTGATTATATTAAAAGAGCCAGTATTCGATTCAGTTCAAAAATATGGGACGAACATCAAGAAAATTTGCTGGTAGAAGGTTACACGATTCATGCCTGCACCAACAATGAAGGCAAAATTCGCCGGATACCGAAATTGCTGCTTGAATTAACCGACAAATATCATATCAATAAAGGGGAATAATATGGCCACGAAGTTATCAAAAAAAGAGTTAAAAAGTCCTGATGCATTTCAAACGACATTCGAAAGAGCAGGTGATTATGTTTCTGAAAATAAATCCCGTGTCATAATTGTCGGAACAGCACTTGCTTGCGCTGTTGTCATTGCTGTTGGGATTTACTTTTACTGGAGTCATTACTCAAATTCCGCACTGAAAGTATATACCAAAGTCCAGCAAAATATCATGAAAAACGGTGACAACAAGGAAACAATAACAGAAAATATTAAGATATTCAATGAATTAACTGAGAAATACCCCCGCAGCTGGAGCGGCCGGATGGCTTATTACCATCTAGGCAACATTTATTACAATAATGGTGAGATTGACCGGGCAATTAAATCGTATCAAACATTTATAGCCAAGTCAGGAACTGACAAAACGGGGCTTAGATTTCTGGCCTTAACCTCTCTGGGATATTCGCATGAAGCTAAAAAAGATTATAAAGAAGCTCTAAAATATTTTGAGCAAGCACAAAACACTTATCATGTCGGATTTGAAATGATCGGATTACGTAATGTTGCGCGCACTTATGAAGCAACAAACAATAAACAAAAAGCTCTCGAATATTACAAAAAAGCATTGGACAAAACAACTGAACCGGCAGCAGCCATTTTTATCAAGCGAAAAATATCCACGCTGAGCTGATTATGTAGCGTTATTTGCTCAGTGGACTGTAAGCATATGGAGGCCTAAGCATTTGAAAAAAGTATTAATGTCAGGAAACGAAGCCATCGCCCGTGGTGTCTATGAAGCGGGCGTGCGGTTTGCAGCAGCATATCCCGGTACGCCCAGCACTGAAATCATGGAAGAGTTTGCAAAATATGACGGCGTTTATGCCGAATGGGCGCCTAATGAAAAAGTGGCAGTCGAAGTTGCAATCGGCGCCGCGTTGGGTGGCGTCCGCGCGCTGGCCGTCATGAAACATGTCGGCGTGAATGTTGCCGCCGATCCGATATTTACAGTCAGCTATACCGGGATTGAGGGTGCATTGGTGATAATCAGCGCTGATGATCCATCCATGCACAGTTCTCAAAATGAGCAAGACAATCGTAATTATGCAAAATTTGCTAAAATTCCCATGCTGGAACCTGCTGACCCTCAGGAAGCTAAAGACTACATGAAGTTGGCGTTTCAAATCAGTGAACAATTCGATACACCGGTCTTTTTTCGAACAACAACAAGAGTGTCTCATTCCAAATCAGTTGTTACACTACAAGAGCCGCAAGTACACGAAGACAAAACGAAACTTACCCATCATGCAGAAAAATATGTCATGGTTCCCATCAATGCCCGTACCAGACGGGTGGAAGTGGAAAAACGCCAGGCAGCGCTCAGGAAATTTGTAGAGACTTTTCCTGAAAATATAATGGAAATCAACGATCCGGAAGTAGGGATCATCACGGCTGGAATGCCTTATAACTATGCAAAAGAAGTCTTCCCGGATTTTTCTTATCTAAAATTAGGCATGGTTCATCCGTTACCGGTCGATATGATCTGTGATTTCGCTTCCAAAGTCAAAAAAATCTATGTGATAGAAGAACTTGATCCTTTTCTGGAAGAACAGATCAAGGCTATGGGAATCCAGGTCATCGGCAAGGATATTTTCCCTTACACCAATGAATTTGATCCCTCTATTATTAAAAGAGCAATTAATTCAGATTTGCAGGGTGCTGTTTCTCCCTATAAGGAAAGTTTGGCCCATCGTCCGCCAAATCTGTGCCCGGGGTGTCCGCATCGAGGTCTTTTTTATGCGCTTAAAAAATCCAAAGCTTATGTCCACGGCGATATTGGTTGTTATACGCTTTCTTATTTGAAACCTCTGGAAGGATTGCATTCGTGCATCTGCATGGGTGCAAGTATCGGCATGGCCCACGGTATGAGTAAAGCACTGGGAGAAAAAGGGAAGGGCAAGGTCGTGGGCGTAATTGGCGATTCCACCTTCCTGCATTCCGGCATTACTCCACTTTTGAATATGGCCTACAACCATAGTGATGCGCTTATTATTATTTTAGATAACAGCACAACAGCCATGACCGGCATGCAGGAGCATCCGGGCACCGGCTTTACTTTGATGGGAAAAGAAGCAAAAAAAGTTAATCTAAATGTTTTGGTATCTGCTCTAGGAATAGAAAATATAAGGGTTATCAATCCAAACAATATAAAAGAAACGCAAAGCGCAATTAAGGATGAACTTGCCAGTCATGGTCCGTCTGTTATTATTTCACAGAGTCCTTGTGTGCTTTTTAAACGGGCAAATATGAAGCCTGTTGCGCCCATGAAAATTGATACGGATAAATGTGAGGGCTGCAAATCATGCCTTGGGTTAAATTGCCCGCCGATTTCCTGGAAAGAAGGCGTCACCAAAGAAGGATCCAAACGTAAAGGTATTGCGGTTATTGATGAAACATTTTGTAACGGTTGCGGTTTATGCGCTCAGGTCTGTAAATTCAGCGCAATCAGTTAAAGAAAAGGAAAATCTCGATGATCGATTCAAAAGTTCACAGTATATTATTTGCCGGCGTCGGTGGTCAGGGAATTTTAAGGGCCAGTGATATCATGTGCATGGCTATGATGGAAGCTGGTTTTGATGTTAAAAAAAGTGAAGTCCACGGCATGGCGCAACGGGGGGGCTGCGTGAACAGCGACGTTCGTTACGGCATTAAGGTCTATTCACCATTAGCAGAAGCCGGAACCGGCGAAATCCTTATTTCCTTTGAAAAAATGGAAGCGTTACGCTATCTGAAATTTTTAAGTAAGGATGCGTCTATTATTGTTAACACGGAAGAAATTTACCCCCCGTCTGTTAATATGGGTGAGACGACGTATCCTGATGATGTTATTGGATTCTTAAAGAAGCATTACCCCAAGGTCATCGCATTTAATGCGGCTGATCTGGCACTTAAAGCCGGCAACATTAAGGCAGCCAATGTTGTTTTACTGGGCGCCGTATCCAATTTGTTAAAAGTAGATAAATCGATTTGGGAACGTGTCATCAAGAAATCCTTTCCACAAAAATTAGTTAAATTGAATTTAGACGCTTTTCAAATGGGAATTGCTGCTTAAATTACCGGAAATAACTTAACAAAGGGAAACTATGGCAGAAGATTACTATCAAGTTCTGGGCGTTGATAAAAAAGCATCGGCTGATGAAATTAAAAAAGCCTATCGTAAATTGGCCGTTAAGTGGCATCCCGATAAAAATCCAAATAATAAAGCAGCCTCTGAAGAGAAATTCAAAAAGATAAGCGAGGCTTACGCCGTTTTAAGTGACGAGAAAAAGCGAGAACAATATGATCAATTCGGTTCTGCCGATCAATATCGTCAACAATATTCACAGGAAGACATTTTTCGTAACTTTGATCTGGATGAAATATTGCGGGGGTTTGGTTTTGGTAGCGGAAGAGGGGGCGGCAGAACAACTTTTCGCACGGGTGGTAGAAGAGGCGGCGGTCAGCAAGATTATGACGACCCCTTTGCCAGTATATTTGGTGGCATGGGCGGTGGCGGCAGACATCAGGCGAATATGCCGCAAAAAGGACAGGATGCCGAATATAACTTATCAATATCATTAGAAGAATCTGTTTTTGGCGCTGATAAAAAGATTTCACTGCAAATGGAAAATCGTATAGAAGATATCAGCGTAAAAATACCTTCCGGAATAAGCACAGGTAAGAAATTGAGACTGCCCGGAAAAGGACTGGCAGGCTACAATGGCGGTCCAAATGGGGACTTATATTTAAATGTTAATGTAATGCCACATCCAATTTTTGCCCGGGACGGCAATGATTTGTACATCGAAAAGACGATAAAGTTTACACAAGCGGCTTTAGGGACAACCATTGATATTCCAACTTTAGATGGAACATCAAAAAGATTGAAAATTGCTCCCGGCACTCAAAACAATACAAAAATCAGAATGAAGGGTTTTGGGGTTCCCGGACTCAAAGGTGGACTCAAAGGCGATCAATATATAAAAATTAATATTGAGGTCCCCAAAAAACTAACGGATAAACAAATTAAAATCATGGAACAACTGGCCGAAGATGGAATTTAACAAGCTAAAATAGTTATTTAAGAACAATTCATCCTTTTGAATATTTTTATATTACGTCCCATAAGATATGTTATGTTAACATAGAACAACAATTAGACAAACTCAATATCCCCGATTGCACCCATGTCATTATCACAAATGATAATGATTCCTCTGATACCCGGTATCTTTATTCCGTAATTTAATGCAGCTTTTATGTCCTTTTTGCTTTTTACACGGTTTCCAACGGCTGAAGCTGTGGCATCGGCCAGGGTTGCGGACTTTGATATAACGCAAACAGCGTCGGCAATTCCAAAGCTCAACGATGGTCCAACCGTAGCGGATGATGTGCATATTCCTAACGGTGTTTCCTCTGTTTTTACAAGTATATTGATCTTATAACTTAAAGATGATTCTCCAGCGTAAACGGATACCTTTAG
>CAYVFA010000002.1:0-33394 GCA_964450075.1 uncultured Smithella sp. | reverse complement strand
TTATTAATTAATGATCTATATGTTCTTTCTTCATGTAACATATTTTAACAATAAATGGTAGCACCCTCCCCTAATATGCCATCCGCTTCCCGTTGCAGCCGGTCGCAAATATCGATTTTAGTGCCCTCTCCAAGCCTGACGATTGTTTCACTATTTCCATTCATGATATGTATGTAACCTTCATATTTTCCAGTATATTTCTTAACTGTTTCATAAAGCCTTTTGATGTCTTCCGGTGATATTTTCTCTGTATTAACCATGAACCGAACTTGCTTATAGGGATTTTCAAGAGCCTTGGCCAATGGTATGACATCCTGGGCAATGATTTTAAGAGATTCGTCGCCGACATCAATCGTTCCGGAAATGACGACCGGCTCATCAGCATGAAGCAGCTCATAAAATTTCTTATAAACATCAGCCCAGAATATTATGCTTACGGATCCCTGCAGATCTTCCAGGACAATATTGCACATTATATCTTTTTTCCTAGTGAGCCTCTCCGTAAGCGTGCTGATTACCCCCGCAATGGTGATCGTGTCTTTGTCCTGTTTCATGCCGACCGAACTGGAATTAACATTGGTAACAAATTTCAATTTATCAGCATATCCATGCAAAGGATGTCCGGTAATATAAAAACCAAGGGTGTCTTTTTCGATGGAAAGCAGTTCTTTACGATTCCATTCCGGGAGATTTGGAATCTGAAAAGATGTTCCACAATCGAGGTTTGGGGTATTCCCCCCATCCAGCTGGTCAAAAATACTTGCCTGATTACTTAATAATTCCTTTTGCTTGCGCTGCGCTTCCTCCATGGCCTGATCCATGCAGTCCATGAGCTGGCGACGGTAATAACCCAGACTATCAAAAGCGCCACATTTAATCAGGCTTTCAATGACCCTTTTATTGACTTTTCGTAAATCGACACGACTCAGGAAATCCATAAAGGAAGTAAACTTTGCCTCTTTCCCCATGTCAATAATCGATTCAATCGCCGCTTCTCCGACATTTTTTACGGCTGCCAGTCCGAAACGGATATTATCCCCGGACACACTGAAATCTTTTTGAGATTCATTAATATCAGGCGGCAGAATATTGATACCCATTTCCTTGCAGTTGGTCATATGTTTGATAATTTTGTCACGGTTATCTTTTTCTGACGTGAGGAGTGCCGCCATGAAAGCAACAGGATAATGGGTTTTTAAATAGGCCGTTTGATAGGTGATGATGGAATAAGCGGCGCTGTGAGACTTGTTAAAGCCGTATTCGGCAAAAGTTACCATTTGTTCCCAAATGATTCTGGCCTTGTCTTCATTAATTTTTTGTTTTTTTGCGCCTTCGAGAAATTTGGGTTTCTCTTTCTCCATCGCGGAAACTTGCTTTTTCCCCATCATTTTACGCAGCGTATCGGCCTGGGCCATATTATAACCGCCGATGACATTGGCAATTTGCATGACCTGTTCCTGATATAAAATGATGCCGTAAGTTTCTTTTAGAATAGGCTCAAGTTGCGGTAAATCATAGGTAATATTTGTTTTACCCTGCTTTCGGGCAATAAATTCCGGCACCATTTTCATCGGCCCGGGACGATATATCGCAAGCAGCGCCATGACATCCTCAATGCAGTCCGGCTTCATGTTGACCATAATGTCCTTCATGCCGGAACTTTCCAATTGGAATACGCCGTCTGTATCGCCCTTCATCAACAATTGATAGGTTTCGACATCATCAAGGGGCAGGTCATTGATGTCAATATCTATTCCATGTGATTCCTTGATGAAATTGATGGCATTTCTGATCACGGTCAGAGTTTTTAGCCCAAGGAAATCAAATTTGGTCATGCCGACGGCTTCAATATCCTTCATGGAATATTGTGAAACGATATCGTCTTTAGGCGCAAACAGAGGCACACGCTCGACCAGTGGAACATCTGAAATCACCACGCCTGCCGCATGAACTGAAGAATGGCGATTGATACCCTCAAGAATAAGTGAAAGAGATAGAAGTTTATCTACCTGGGGATTTTTCTTACGTTCGTCAGCAAATCTCGGCTCCATTTCAAAAGCTTTGGTCAGGGTCATTTTCGGATCACCGCCGGGAACCATCTTGGCGATGCGGTCCACTTCGCCATAGGGAATATTCATGGCACGTCCGACATCCCGTATTACACCTTTGGCCATCATTTTCCCGAATGTGCAAATTTGTGTAACTTTATCTTTGCCATATTTCTCCGTTACGTATTTGATGATCTCTCCCCGGCGTTCCTGACAGAAATCAATATCAATATCAGGCATGCTGATCCGGTCCGGATTCAAAAATCGTTCAAAGAAAAGTCCATAGCGAAGCGGGTCTATGTCAGTAATACGGATAGCATAGGCCACCAGAGAGCCTGCGGCTGAACCTCGTCCGGGACCGACAGGAACATCATTGTGCTTGGCATGTTTGATAAAATCCGAAACAATGAGAAAATAGCCGGCAAATCCCATTTTTTTAATAATTTGCAGTTCCAGACGCAGGCGCTTGAAATATTTTTCCCGGACAGCCTCCTTGTCTTCCTTCTGGTACTTCATAATGCTCGGCAGAAGTTTTTCCAGCCCTTCTACTGCTTTACGATCAAGATATTCCTCAAGGGTTTCTTCTGGATTTTTAACCTCAAATTTCGGCAAATAGAATTTGCCGAATTCAAAATTAAGATTACAGCGCTCCGCGATTGTCACGGTATTGGTAATCGCTTCAGGGGTCGCGGTAAAAAGTTTTTGCATCTCCTCAGGAGATTTGACATAAAACTCGTCGGAGGTCATCGACATCCGGTCATTGTCTTCTATGGTTTTTCCCGTCTGAATGCACAAAAGGACATTGTGTGCCTCAGCATGGTCGCGATTGAGATAATGACAGTCGTTGGTTGCAATGAGCGGAATGGATAGTTCTTTGCTCAGTTCAATTAAACCCTGATTGGCAATTTTCTGGTCGGAAATGCCGTTTTCCATAATTTCCAGATAGAAATTATCTTCACCAAAAATTTCTCGATATTCACAGGCGGATTTCCGGGCTTCTTCCATGTTGCCCCGCACGATATGGGCAGCAATTTCACCGTGCAGACACGCACTGGAGGCAATCAGACCAGCGGAAAATTGTTTAAGCAATTCTTTATCGACACGTGGACGGTAATAAAAACCTTCGATATGCGCGGCAGAGGTCAACTTCATTAGATTTTTATAACCCTGCATGTTTTTAACGAGAACGACTAAATGGCGAGTGGCTTCACCGATGGAAGATGACGTCCTGTCCGTACGTTTCCCTGGCGCGACATAGAGTTCGCAGCCGATAATCGGCTTGATGCCGTTGGCATAAGCTTGTTTGTAAAAATCAATCGCGCCGAACATATTGCCATGGTCGGTAATGGCTATGGCCGGCATGGCGTATTCTTTGGCTTTCTTAAAAAGGTCATCCAGACGGATCATACCGTCAAGAAGACTGTATTGCGTATGAACATGCAGATGGACGAAATTTGAGTGCTTCATGTTTAACTAATCGATCCAGTAATTGGGCGCTTCCTTGGTGATGATAACGTCATGAACATGACTTTCCCTCAATCCGGCGGAAGTAATCCGGACAAATCTGGACTTTTCAATCATTTCCGCTATTGTTTTGCATCCGACATACCCCATACCCGCTTTCAACCCGCCGATTAATTGGACAATGCTGGCGGATAATGATCCACGGAAAGGCACCCTGCCCTCAATACCTTCCGGCACAGTTTTAGACGGGGCTTCAACGTCATCCTGATAGTAACGATCCCGACTGCCCATTTTCATGGCTTCGAGAGAACCCATGCCGCGATAAACTTTATAACTGCGGCCCTGGAACAAAATGGTTTCACCGGGGCTTTCTTCTGTTCCGGCAAATAAACCGCCGATCATGACAGCATTCGCACCGCAGCCCAGGGCTTTAACAATGTCACCGGAATATTTGATGCCACCATCGGCGATGATCGGTATGCCATGTTTGGAAGCAATTTTATAGGTATCCCTGATGGCGGACATCTGGGCAACACCCACACCGGCAACGATTCTGGTTGTGCAAATGGACCCGGGGCCAACACCCACTTTTACGGCATCGACACCTGCGTCGATGAGCGCTTTGGCGCCTTCTGATGTTGCGACGTTTCCCGCAATAAGCTGGCATTTGGGGAAATTGGCCTTTGTTGCTTTAATGGCATCAATGACACCCGCTGAATGACCATGGGATGTATCAATGGCAATGATATCGACACCGGCCGCCAATAACGCATCAATGCGTGGTTCCCGGTCGATGATGCCCACGGCCGCGCCCACCCTCAGTCGTCCCAAAGAATCTTTACAAGCATTCGGATAACGTCTTATTTTTTCAATGTCCTTAATGGTAATCAAGCCCTTCAAACGATACGCGTCATCCACAACCATCAGTTTTTCAATGCGGTGCTTATGAAGAAGTTTTTTGGACTCCTCAAGTGAAATATTTGATTTCACAGTGACCAGGTTTTCTTTGGTCATTACATTTTCTACCGGCTGGTTTAAATTTTCCTCAAAACGTAAATCACGGTTGGTCAGAATACCGACCAGTTTTCCGTTTTTAACAACCGGCACGCCGGAAATGGAATACTGATGCATTAAAGCCAGTGCTTCACTGACTTTGCGCTCGGGTTCAATGGTGATCGGATCGACAACCATGCCACTTTCCGATTTTTTTACCCGGTCAACCTCAATGGCCTGTTGTTCGATACTCATGTTGCGGTGGATAAAGCCGATGCCGCCTTCCTGAGCCATGCAAATGGCCGTGCGCGACTCCGTAACCGTATCCATCGCGGCGGACACAATCGGGATGTTCAGAGAAATATTTTTTGTCAGAAGCGTGGCTGTATTGACATCGCGCGGCAACACATCGGATGCTGCAGGAACTAAGAGCAGATCGTCAAAAGTTAAAGATTCTTTTACTACATCGTCCAGCATAATATCCTCCGTTACATTGAGTTAAGATATTCGTTGATAATTAGATATTTTTTGCCATTCAAAAAAATGTAAAAACTATTGTTGGTATCGTCCTGTTCGATAAATTCCGCAAGTTGGTAGTAGCTTTTTCGTGTAAAGCGGGCCGCAAATTTCCCGTTCTTAACTCTGCAATACATGATGTTGTCTCTACCCACGGACAGTGTATTCAGATCCAGGGTTTCTCTGCAGTCATCACTTAAAAGTACCTCCAATTGTTCCTGAGCGCTGCATGGATCTTGTGTTTTAAAAACGGCGGAAACGACCAACGCCGTATCTTCAACATCCAGATAGCAAATTTCTTCGTTGAGCTTGATGAAATATTTGCCGCAGTCGTCCACATCTAAATGATCAAAGAAAACGCACAAAATATCTTTGCGGAACATGTGAGCACCGCGGTAATACCATACGCCGTCTTTATCTATTTTAATATCGCTTGATTCCATATTCGGTTAAAATGTTTTTCTGCTGTCGATTAATATTGTTACAGGACCATTATTAGTTAATTCGATTTGCATCATTTCCTGAAACTTGCCTGTGGATAGCTTCTTGACTTTGGAAGCAGCCTGATTAACAAAATATTCATATAGTTGATTAGCTTTAGCCGGATCTTCCGCCCGGATAAAGGACGGTCTGCGTCCCTTGATGCAGTCGCCAAGCAACGTAAATTGCGAAACGACCAGCATTTCACCTGCAATATCAAGAAGGGAGAGATTCATTTTGCACTGTTTATCTTCAAAAACACGCAAATGAACCGTTTTTTCCAGAATATAATCCGCGTCTTTCTCTGAGTCGTCTTTTTCCACTCCAAGTAACACCAATACCCCTTGATTAATGGAGGAAAATAATTGAGAATTTATTTTGACGCAAGCCCGGTCAACTCTCTGAATAACTGCACGCATGAACAATCCCGTTTAAAAGTTTGGGCATGTTAGCAACAATTGCTACAGTCTTCAAGTTCTTTCTGGAATAAAACTGGAAAAGAATATCTTTCTCAATTGTCTAATGATTATAGGTGACTGTCAGACTTTACTATAGATTTTGTAATTAGCTGACTTGTATGCTAAAAGGCGCATCCATGAGTAAAAATATTCTGTTGATCAATCCCTGGATTTACGATTTTGCGGCATATGATTTCTGGTTGAAACCATTGGGGCTTTTATACCTGGGCAGCCTTTTGCGCGCCAATAACCACAAGGTTTCCTATATCGATTGCCTGGATTTCAGCAATCCGCTCATGCTGCAAAAAAATGGCAAAGCGCCCAAACGCCATGCTTATGGTCACGGCCGGTTTTTCCGACAGGTCATTGACAAACCGGACGGTCTTAAAGTGCTGCCACGCAGTTACTGCCGTTATGGAATTGATCCGGATGTTTTCCGCACGGAACTTAGCCGCTATTCCGACACGGATATTGTGCTGGTCACATCCATGATGACGTATTGGTATCCAGGTGTTTTTGACGCCATTAAAATAATCAAAGAAATTCTTCCCGGCGTACCCGTTATCCTTGGCGGCAAATATGCCTCTCTTTGCCATGACCACGCCATGGCTTATTCCGGCGCTGATTATGTGATAAGCGGCCGAGGTGAAAAAAAAATCCTGCAAATCCTTCAGAATCTATTCGATGAAAGCATCGTCTATGAACCGGACCCTGACGATCTGGATGCCCTGCCCTATCCGGCATTTGATCTCATCAACCCAATCAATCAGGTTCCAATTATCACATCGCTGGGTTGCCCCTACCGTTGCAGTTATTGTTCGTCCCATTTATTTTATAAAAAATATTTGCGGCGTGACCCTGTCCGCGTGGCAGACGAAATTGAGCACTGGCAAAAGAATTTTGGAGTAACAGATTTCAGTTTTTACGATGACGCGCTTCTGGTTGATCCCGAAGAAATGATTATTCCGTTACTTCAAGAGATTAAAAAACGAAACTTGTCCTGCCGTTTTCACTGCCCGAATGGGCTTCATATAAGACAAATTGACTCAAAATTAAGTCAGATCCTTTACGATTCCGGTTTTAAAACCATCCGCTTTGGTTTTGAAACCGCTGCTTTTCTGTTACAAAAAGAAACAGGGGGAAAAGTTCAGAATGAAGAACTTTCAGAAGCCGTCATTCATTTGAAAAAAGCAGGATACAAAACGGATGATATCGGCATTTATCTATTATGCGGCATTCCCGGACAGAAAACGGCGGATGTAATACACAGCATTGATTTTGTCAGGCAGTGCGGCGCAAAACCTCTGCTTGCCGAATATTCTCCGATTCCCGGCACAAAAATGTGGTCCGCAGCATTAACGGCTTCACCATTTGACATTCAGCATGAACCTCTATATCATAACAACTCACTTTTGAGTTGCCGTAACGATGATTTCAGTTATGAGGTTTACAGCAATCTTAAAGCTAAACTCAAAATGTTGCCAATGGATTAAGGGGTTAATGATTCATCATGCTGATCCGGATCAAAAACATTATCGTTTTATTGCTGTCTCTGTTTTTTTTAGTTTTCGGTGTTGATATCCTCTTGAATTCATTTAAAATGGCCAATCCTCTGGAATTTGTGATGACTTTATTTTCGGCTTCTTTCATTATATTATTTTGCATTACCGGTATTCTTTACGCTTTCTTCCGCTTATTTCCAAAAAAATCCAATGATGAGATGGATCATGTTGATACGAAATAGACTTTGTTTGATGTTTGTTTTTTTGATTATTTTGGGTCTGGTTGTGCCTGTTTCGGCTATAGACCTGGAAAAAAAAGTCATCAAAACTAAACTAAGCAACGGACTGACTGTTTTGATGCTGGATCGCAAATTCAGCCCAACGGTTTCTCTTTATATAAGACATCGTATAGGTGCAGTTGATAAAGTAAAAGGCCAGAGCGGAGCCGCGCACTTTCTGGAACACATGATGTTTAAAGGCACGACAACTATTGGTGCGAAAAATTATGCGGCGGAAAAGAAGCTACTGAGGCAAATCGAAAGGATTGGCCAGGCGCTGGATAATGAAAGGATGAGACAAGATAAAGGCGATCATCAACTTATTGAACAGCTTGCCGCTCGTCTGAAACTTTTGCAGGACGAGCACCGTCGGTATTATGTTCCCAATGAAATAGACCGGCTTTACACGGAAAACGGCGGTTTGGGGATGAACGCATCTACGGGGCAGGATGTCACAACCTATTTTGTCGGCTTACCCGCTAATAAAATTGAGCTCTGGGCACGCATTGAAGCCGACCGCCTCCTTAATCCCGTTTTTCGTGAATTCTACACGGAACGCGACGTTATCTTGGAAGAAAGAAGACAGAGCATCGAAACCAACCCGAATGGCAAATTGTATGAATCTTTCATGAGTACGGCTTATAAGGTTCATCCCTATGGCGTACCCATTATAGGAGAACCTCAGGACTTAACTTACATGAGTCAGGCGGCTATCCGGCATATTCATCATCAATATCTTTCGCCGGAAAACATGGTCATCGCTGTTGTCGGAGACATTGATGTTCAAAAGACTCTCAAGCTGATCGATCATTACTTTGGACGAATTCCCAAAGGTTATGATAAATCCACCGATATCCCGGCGGAGCCTGTCCAAAAGGCAGAACGAAAAGTCGAAGTATTGTTTGACGCCAGCCCATCGATGATTATCGGTTATCATAAGCCTACCGCGCCCGCACCTGAAGATTACATCTTCGATGTATTGGAAACCATTTTAAGTAAAGGCCGAACCAGCCGCCTGTATTCCAAACTGGTGTCGCAACTGCAAATCGCCGACAGCATCAGCGTTCATAACGGCATACCTGCGACAAGGTATCCTAATCTGTTTGTAATTATGGCACGCCCGCGCCATCCGCACACAAATCCTGAACTACAGGCAGCCATTTTGCAGGAACTGGAAAACATCAAGAACCATCCCGTATCGGATATGGAACTGACCAAGGCCAAAAAACAATTGAAGATGGATTATATCAGCAGTCTGGATTCCAATTCCGAACTGGCTTCCATTCTTTCTTATTATGAATTATTGCTGGGGGATTACCGCTACTTTTCTAATTACATTCTAGAGATTGATAAAGTAACGAAGATGGATATTCAGAAAGCGGCATCAAAATATCTGACAGCTGAAAATCGGACGATTGCGATGCTGAACAAAAAGAACATGCCCAATACAAATTCAGGTAAAAATGAAAAATAAGACTTATTCCCGTCTGCTTAGCGGACTGATGATTCTCCTGCTGTATGGATTGATGGCTTCATGGGGGGGTGCGGCGGACACTTTTACTCCTCCGGAAAAAATAAAATATTCCCAGCTGAACTTTCAATTGCCAAAGGCCGAGAGGATTTTATTGAAAAACGGTATGATCCTCTTTTACCTTCAGGATAAAGAATTGCCCCTGATTTCCATCTCCGCATTGATTCGGACGGGATCGATGTACGATCCGCCAGGCAAGGAAGGCTTGGCGGAACTGACGGCTTACTTGATGCGAACAGGCGGCACAACCCAATTGGGCAGTACCGAAATTGATGAACGTTTTGATTTGATGGCAGCCTCGCCCTCCATTTCCATGTCGCTTGATTCCGCCTCTGTCAATTTTTCTTTTTTAAAAAGTGATCTGGATCCCTGCCTGGATCTGCTGTCACAGATACTCAGGAAACCGGCATTTGAAGAGGATAAATTACAGTTGGCCCTGTCACTGAAAAAAGAAGAGCTGAGACGGATAACCGACAACCCGCAAAAGCTTGCCTTTCGAGAATTCAATCGTTTGCTTTATCCTGACGATCCGCGCGGTCGCTACTTCACCACTGCGTCTCTTCAGAATATTCATCAGAAGGATTTAATGGCTTTTCATCGAGATTATTTTTATCCGGCCAATATGATGGTGGCTATTTCAGGTGATATTTCCAAAAAAGAAGCCATCAATAAAATACGGCAATACTTCGGCCAGTGGCATGATTCACGACGGGCCCTGAATGTCGCATTGCCGCCAAAACAGCCCGGTCATGGTGTTTTCTTTGTTCGGAAAGTCCTTCCGCAATCCACTGTGGTCAGCGGAGAATTGACGGTCAGCAAATCGAATCCGGATTTTTATGCCTTCTCGGTTCTTGATTTTATTATCGGTAGCGGCGGCTTTCCTTCACGCATCTTTACCGCCGTGCGCAATAATGAAGGTTTAGCTTATAGCGCCGGAAGTTTTTACCGGGCGCGCACCGGTTACGGTGTCTTCGGAACGTATGCTTTCACAAAAACTGCTTCAACCTTTCAAGCGTTTCAATTAATGGATTCCATTTTGCGCGATGCAAAAACCGGTTCGATTACCCAGGCCGAACTGGATTGGGCTAAAAAATCAATCCTCAACGGTTACATTTTTTCTTTTGAGCAACCCGGGCAGATAACATCCCAGCAAATGACCGTTGCCTATGAAAAATTACCCGATAATTACCTGATGGGTTACCGAAAAAGAATTGAGGCTGTGACACGCGATGATTTGAAACGCGTTGCGGCCAAATATCTTAATGAAAAAAGAAGATTGACGCTGATTGTTGGCGATACGGAACAGTTCGGCACATTGCCTGAAAAATGGGAACAACCTGTTTTGATCACACCACAACAATAATATGAGGCCTATATCCATGATTGACGAGAACACCTTTGAAAAAATCTCCCGTCGCATCGACTCCTACAGAGAAGATATGATCGAACTTCAGAAAACGCTGACGGCTGTGCCTGCTGTTGGCCCCCTCAATGGTGGTGACGGCGAAATGCCCAAAGCGCAGACCCTGAAGAAGCGACTTGAAAATATGGGCTTTACCGATTTCCATCATTACGATGCGCCGGATGACAGCGTATCCGCCGGTTTGCGCCCTAATTTTTTTACGTCCATCGGTGGAAGTGATCCATCGCGCCGCATCTGGATCATTACGCATCTGGATATTGTTCCTCCCGGCGAACTCAAACTCTGGAGCGCTGATCCCTATTCGGCCTATGTCCAAGACAATCATATTTACGGCCGTGGCACCGAAGACAACCAGCAGGATATGGTGGCATCTATTTTTGCCGCAAAAGCGCTTCTGGATGAAGGGGTTATCCCTTCATCCTCCATCAATCTTTTCTTTGTGGCAGACGAAGAAACGTCTGGCGATAAAGGACTTTATCATGTTCTTCATTTGCCTGATCAAATATTCAGCAAAAACGATTTAATCGTAGTTCCCGATTCGGGTAATCCCGAAGGTTCGCTTATTGAGATTGCTGAAAAAAGTATCCTCTGGCTGGGCTTCAAAACCAGCGGCATCCAATGTCATGGCAGCAAACCGCAACTTGGCAACAATGCCTTTTCCGCCGCATCTTATCTTGTGACAAAATTAACAAAGCTGCGAAAGATTTTTGATGCAGTTGATCCTCTTTTCGATCCCCCCGTCTGCACATTCGAGCCGACGAAGAAAGAAGCCAATGTGGGCAATATCAACACTATTCCGGGTGAAGACGTCTTCTATATGGATTGCCGCATCCTGCCGCAATATAATCTAATGGATGTGATGACTGAAATAGAAATCATTAAACAAAAAGTGGAAAAGAAATTTGGTGTTAAGATCGACATTTCGCGGGAGCAATATGTTCAATCAGCTGATCCCACGCCGACAGATGCTCCGGTTGTTATCGCTCTTCAAAAGGCCATTGAAAGGGTTTATCATCTGAAAGCCTTTGCCGGTGGTGTTGGCGCGGGAACGGTGGCCGGCTACTTGCGCAAAATGGGTTATCCGGCCGCTGTCTGGTCTAAAACCAATATGAAAGCCCATCAGCCTGATGAAAACTGCCCGATTGACAATATATCAGACGATGCAAAGGTCTTTGCCCACTTGTTTTTATATGCGTAAATTGTATTGCATTGAAGGCATCATAATGATAGAAAACGCCCGCATATGGAAAGCATACTGCTCTGTTGTTCGTAGAAATGAATCACAATATTCACAGGTTAAGGTTATAATATTTTAGAGGCTGATAATTTTTGATTAAAGCAACTAAAAACATTCAGGCAGAGAAATTGTCCTTCGCCGATCAGGATCTATTGAAGAATTTTTGCGGAGAGCATGACAAGCATTTGAGACTCCTCGAAAAACTTGAGCAGGTCAAGATTAAGCCCTGGGGTAATCATCTTTCCATTACAGGCGATGAAACCTCTGTCTTGAAAATTACACTGCTGATCAAACAGCTTTATGCGATTATGGAAAAAGGCTGGCACATCCATTTTTCCGATATTGATTATGCCCATCGAATTCTAACGGAAGACATCCATTTTGATTTAGCGCGTATTTTTCTGGATACCGTATTTATTTCATCAAAAAAACGCATTATTACTCCAAAAAGTATTTCCCAGCGTCACTATATCGATTCCATGAGAACTGCGGATATGGTACTGGCCATCGGACCCGCCGGCACCGGCAAAACCTATCTGGCCATGGCGATGGCCGTTTCACATTTATTGGAAAAGAAAGTGCAGCGGATTATTCTGACCAGACCCGCAGTCGAGGCAGGCGAACGTTTGGGGTTCCTGCCGGGAGATCTGGCTGAAAAAGTTAATCCGTATCTCCGCCCCTTATATGATGCGCTTTATGATATGGTGGATATGGAGAAAGCAAGCGCACTCATTAATAAGGGATTGATCGAAGTTGCACCGCTGGCTTTCATGCGCGGCCGGACGCTAAATGATGCATTTATCATTTTAGATGAAGCCCAGAATACCACCTCTGAACAAATGAAGATGTTTTTAACCCGTCTGGGGTTTAACTCAAAAGCCGTTGTAACAGGCGATGTCACACAAATTGATCTGCCGACGGAAAAATCATCTGGTTTGATCGAAGCCGAAAAAATTCTAAAAAAAATAGAGGCAATCCGTATTGTCCATTTTTCACAGGTGGACGTTGTCCGACACCCCCTCGTTGCCGACGTCATTTCCGCTTACGCTTCCTGGGACAATGAAAAAAATCGGGTAAAAAATAAATAATATTATGAATTTTCTTGATTCGACATCAGAAAAAATTTTTTCAGCCATTCGAAAATTGAAAGAAAAGAATAAATTATCTTTTGTATTTTTGAGTCATATCATTTTTCAGCGTTGGGCCATCGCCATTGGTTTATGTGCAATCTTAACGTTGCTTCTTACTCCAAAACTCTATAATGCAAAGCCGGAATATCGTCATGGCATGATCGCTCAGGAAAATATCAAAGCGGATCGTGATTTTTTGGTTGAAGATGTCAATTCTACTCGGCAAAAGAGAAATGAAGCATCTGCCAGTGTCCGTCCCGTGTATGATTATGATGCCGAAATAGCGATAACCCTCAGGACAAAAATTAAAAAATCTTTTGCGGTTGCTTCCAGTCGTCAGGAAGACGCCTATGTTAAAGCCCTGCTTGAAAAATCGTTGGGCCGTTCGATCACTTCGGGAGAGTATTCTTTTCTGAAAATGAATAATTTTTCAGATGATCTTCAACAAAAACTGGCCAGAGTCGTTACGGCTTTCTATGAAAACAGGCTTGTTTCTCAAGACGCTTTAAATAATAACGAACGGGGAAAAGGTATTACGCTTGTTAATAGTGTGACACGGGTGGAGGAAAATCTGATCGATGCATCCTCCGTCCTGCACATGAAGGATATTGATCCTGTCTTGTCTAAAAAAGTATACACCGTATTCAAAAATGATCAGCCGGAATCCAGGCGCTTCGCTTTTTCATTTTTGAAAAAACTCATCGAACCCAATATCAGCTTTAATCAGGAGGCAACTGAGAAGAAAAAATCAGCAGTGGTTCAAGAGGTTAAGCCGGTTTATTTTCAGGTTCAAATTAATGAGATGATCGTCCGGGAAGGCGAAAAAATTGGATATCTGGAACTGGCCAAACTTGATTCTTTTCATAAAACCGCGTTGGACAGTAAATTTTCCAATCTGACGGTTATGTTAGGTATCTTTTTGACCGCTTTGTTTCTCATCTTACTCATGTATTTCTGGCGCACCAGAAATTGGCTTAAATCCTCCGCCCGATCGAATGCGGACTTTCTTGTTTTTGCAATGGTCGCCGTTCTGCAAATACTATTGGTCAGAGCGGGAATATTTATTTCGGTTGCCGTGAATAGAGCTTTTCCTTCAATCCCGATTGACACCTGCTATTTCGCAATACCCTTTGCCTGCGGTGCCATGATTATCGCCATACTGGTCAATCGCAATGTGGCGCTGATTATGAGTGTTCTCACCTCCTTTCTGATTAGTCTTCTTTTCGATGAAAAGATCATTTTTCCGCTTTTTTCATTCTTTGGATCTGTTGCCGCATCCTATCATATCGTCAACAGCCGTCAGCGTTCGGCTTTTTTAAAGGTTGGTATTTTTCTAGGCATTATCAATATGGGCGCCGTGCTTTGTCTTAGTCTTTTATCAGGCCATCTGATCGATGATGTGATGAACTTATTGATACGCTTGGGTATGGGCTTTTTCGGTGGGGTTTTCACCGGAATTCTGGTGGCAGGCATCACGCCCATTTTCGAAAGTCTCTTTGGTTTTATCACCTATATCAAACTGCTGGAGCTGGCGAATCTCAATCAACCGATTTTCCAGAGAATGATTATTGAAGCTCCCGGCACCTATCATCACAGCATTATTGTCGCATCGCTTGTGGAAGCGGCGGCGGAAGCCATCGGCGCAAACGCAATGCTGGCCAAAGTCAGCGCCTATTACCATGATATTGGAAAACTGGCAAAACCCCATTACTTTATCGAAAATCAACCCGGCCATGATAATCGTCACGATAAACTGTCGCCTAAAATGAGTTCGCTGATCATTATTTCCCATGTCAAGGACGGTTGTGAACTGGCTTCCCAGGTTAAACTGGGTCAACCCATCATTGACATCATTCGTGAACATCATGGCAGCAGTCTGGTCAGCTTTTTCTATGAGAAAGCTAAAAAAAATAAAGATGAATCGATTCGTTCGTTGACCGAAAGTGATTTTCGTTATCCCGGACCCAAACCTCAAACCAAAGAAGCGGGACTTGTCATGCTGGGTGACGTTATTGAAGCATCATCCCGCACGCTTTCCAATCCGACACCGGCAAGAATAAGATCGCTGGTCCGTGAAAGGATTGAGCGTATTTATACAGACGGGCAGTTGGACGATTGTGAACTGACCTTGAGAAACCTCAACACGATCGCGGAAACGTTTACGCGCATCCTGACAGGGATATTCCATCATCGTGTCGATTATCCGGAAACAAATCCGAAAGATACGAACAGCAAAAAAGAATCCAATGAAAATTCAAATCGATAATCAACAGAAGCGATTTAAGATCGATAGGCGGAAGATCCGCTCTAAAGTGACGATATTGCTTAAGTTGTTGGATTGTAACAACAAGGAGATCAGCATTACGTTTGTCGATGACCCGGGCATTCAGATCATCAATAAAAGATATTTATCCAAAGACCGTCCTACCAATGTTATTTCGTTTTCTCTTCAAGAAGGTGAATTTGGCGACATTAATCCGGACATACTGGGTGATATCGTTATTTCCGCAGACACGGCAAGTTCAGATGCACAAAGGGGGCATCTCACCTTTGATGAAGAGATTCTTTTCTTAATCATCCATGGATTACTGCATCTTTTAGGTTACGACCATGTCCAGACGTCTAAAGCCAATGGACTTAAAATGAAAAGAAAAGAAAATGAACTTTTCCACTTGATCACAAAGGCCGATTTCGACTAGCCTGTTCAATGTGATTATTTAACAACTAGAACTTGCCCCGGTGTAATCGCGTTATTAGCGGACAGGTTATTCATCTGTATCAGTTTAGCCATTTCAATTTTATACTTTCTGGAAATAATAGACAAACTTTCACCTTTGGTAACGATATGTTTATTGGTTCCCAGCCTTGCAACATCCTTACTCGTTAATTTTTTACCGACAACAGTTTTTTTGCCAACAGGCTCTTTTATGCTGTTTTCATTCCCTTGTTGCTCGTCACTGTTATCTCCGACTTCGTTATACGAAATTTTCAGTTTTCGTCCGGCTTGAATAGAATTTGATTTTAAATTGTTCATTTTTTTCAGTTTGGCCACGGGAACATGGAATTTATTAGCGATACCCTGCAAAGAATCGCCTTTCTTTACTTTGTATGTTTGAGGTGTGTCGTCCGTTTTACGTGCAGCTTTTTTACTGCCGGCAGTTTTTTGCCTCACACTTGCTGTTTCAACGCCATCAATAGGGATTCTAATGATTCGACCTTTCGCCAATCTCTTCTTTTTATTGATATGATTGCATTGAAAAATTGATTGAGAAGACACACGGTATCTTTTTGCTATGGATGCCACGTTTTCACCGGGTCGAACGCGATGCTTGATGTAAGCTGAACGGCTGCCATTGCTTCTGCTGCTTCCGCCGCCGCTGGAGGCAATTGCAGGTCTTTCTGTTTCTGGAATTTCACTGTAAACCAAATTAAACTTCTGTGTGGAGTTTTTTGGAATTTTAAGGGTGTATTCGTGACCGGGTGTTACTTTATATCGGAGTTCCGCGTTGAGAATGTTGATGATGTCTTCAGAAACTTCCAATTTTGACGCGATATCGGAGAGTTTCATCATCTTGTTGACCTTGACCGTTTCATAATTCATCAAGGAATCTGCAGGTGTCTTCAGGTCAAAGCCATACTTTTCAGGATTTTTAATAATGTGCAATGTTGCAAGAAAACGCGGAACATAGCGGGCCGTTTCATTGGGTAATTTGGAATAAAGGTCCCAGAAACGATCAAAATAATTTATATGCTGTCTCGAGATGACACGCAACACCCTGCCCTCACCGCAGTTGTAAGAGGCCAGGACGGTCATCCAATCGCCAAACATGCCGTGAAGTTCTTTTAAATAAGCGATGGCCGCATGCGTGGACTTCAAAACATCCATGCGTTCGTCCATCCATTCATCTCGGGTTAAACCAAATTTATAACCCGTTGATGGAATAAACTGCCACAAGCCAAGAGCTCTCGCACGCGAATAAGCGCCCACTTTAAAGCCACTTTCCACCAGTGGCAACCAGAAGAGTTCCTCGGGAACCCCTGCTTTTTTTAATTCACCCACAATGATTTCTTTGTACATTCCGGAGCGATGATAGGAGGATATAAAGAATTCTCTTTCCGGCCCCTGGAAGGAACGAATTTCTTTTTCCACATCCGCATTCATTGAAAGCAGGATTTCACTGGCTTTGCCGTTGGTGCGTTTCTCCTGCGATGAATAAACAGCCAGGATGCGCCGGGAAATTAAAAGGCGTAAATCATCTTTCTGTCTGGCAATTTCCACATCGCCGTT
This sequence comes from uncultured Smithella sp., assembly GCA_964450075.1. Taxonomy (GTDB): domain Bacteria; phylum Desulfobacterota; class Syntrophia; order Syntrophales; family Smithellaceae; genus UBA8904. The sequence continues at coordinate 16,046 of CAYVFA010000002.1, read as the reverse complement.
CGTATCCAGAACCAGGGCATAGGCTTTATCCAGCTCATTTAAGGTATTTTCGATATCGCCCTTTTTCCAATAGTTGTCGGCCATGTCGAGCAGTTCCAGGGCATTTTCCATCAGGTCCTGCTCTTCTTCTACTCCCGCTTTGGTCTCCTCATCCGCCTGATTTTCGTCGGAATCATCCGATACAGCACTCTTACCGGAGCCGACCGTCATTTGTGACAAAACGAGATTATTTTCATGGACGGATAATTTTGAATTGAAGCGAGCGCCATTAAGCGGTTCATTTTCTGCTTGTGCCTGAATGCCTGTAAATAATAAAATGGCAACACATAAACACAGAACAACCCCAAAGCCTGGAACATATTTTTTACATTTCTGCATGAATAATTTCTCCTGAATTCTTTTTTGGTTCATTGTTACATCCATCGTTTATCTGCCTGTTGATCCAGTATGATATTTTTTTCATCAGGCAAAAACATTATTGAAGCAGGTCATAGCATATTTTATGCGGATACCAAAACAATAATAACATTCTGCTGTATTATTATTTGTTTATCTGCCCCATACCGGATGCCTGCGTTACGCGATTCCCTTCCATCATGAGATAGGCCTGAATAAAATCATCGATATCTCCATCCAGCACTTTTTGTGTATTGCCGCTTTCCAAATTGGTGCGATGATCTTTGACCATTTTGTACGGATGTAAAACATAAGAACGAATTTGACTGCCCCAGGCGATATCTTTTTTTTGTTTATTCTCTTCATCAAGCTTATCATTCTTCTCCGCAAGCTCTTTTTCATAGAGCCTTGATTTAAGATATTTCATCGCCATCGATTTATTCTTATGTTGAGATCTTTCATTCTGACACTGAACGACAATCCCTGTCGGTAAATGGGTAATTCTGACAGCGGAATCCGTTTTATTAACATGCTGTCCGCCTTTACCCCCTGATCGGAACGTGTCTATTCGCAAATCATCTTCATTGATTTCTATCTTAATTTCATCATCGACTTCCGGATAAACAAATACCGAGGCAAAGGACGTATGCCGTCTGGCACCAGCGTCAAATGGTGAAATGCGGACAAGCCGGTGAATACCGATTTCGGCTTTTGCATAACCATAAGCATATTCGCCTTCCACGGTAAACGATACGCTTTTGACGCCTGCTTCATCCCCCGGCAGATAATCAATAATATTGGTTTTGTAATTTCTTTTTTCAGCCCAGCGCAGATACATGCGCAGCAGCATTTCCACCCAGTCCTGTGCTTCCGTTCCGCCCGCACCGGCATGAATCGATAGAATGGCGTTCATCGGGTCCTGCTCGCTTGCAAGCATCATTTTTATTTCTTCGAGCTGAACATCCGAAGACAACTGATCCAGCTCGGAAGCGAGATCAGTCATGACCTGTTCGTCTTTTTCTTCACAGGCAATGAGCCATAAGTTTTCGGCATCCTTGATCTGGCGCTGAAATCTTTTCCATTGATCAAGCGCGCCGGATAATTTATTTTTCTTCTGCAGGATGGATCGCGCGCTCTCCTGATCATCCCAGAAATCTTTTTTAGTGGAAATAATTTCCAGATCTTTAACTTTCAATTCCAGTTCGTCAACGTCAAAGACATTCACCGACGTACTGAATTCGTTTTTTCAGATCATGGATGACGTCCTGAATGTTTTCAACTGACATTTCTTTTCCTCCCTTTAAAGTTGACTATTAAGAATACGGCCAGGCCTATAAAACTGACCCCCGCCAGCCAATCGCCAAATTTTGCATATAAAGTTGGCACATTGATAAATTTAACCCGACCATGAATTTCGTCTTTTTCAAATATTTTGGTGCGCGCCATAACCTTTCCGGTCGGGTCGATAATGGCAGAGACGCCGGTATTAGCGGCTCTCACAAGATGAAGACGCGTTTCCACCGCCCGGAGAATGGACATGGACAGGTGTTGATAAGGCGCTGATGTTGTTCCGAACCAGGCATCATTGGTTATGTTGACCAGTAATTCAGCGGCTGCATTTTTATACATTCGGGCTGCTTCCGGCAAAATGCCTTCATAACAGATCATCACACCAACTTTTCTGTCGCCCATCGTTAAAGGATCATAACCCTTTCCCACGGCAAAATCACCAATTCCCGCGGCCAGGCTGCTGATAAAGGGAAATAACGTTCTTAACGGCACATATTCTCCATACGGAACCAGATGCACCTTATCATATTTCCCGCGGATCTCGCCTTGTGGAGAAAGCAAATAGGCGCTATTAAAATAATCGGTACCTTCCTTTCCTGTCGCATAGCTCATGGAGCCGAATATAAACCAGCTTTTTGTTTTGAGAGGCAAGTTTTTCACCCGCTGCTGCAATTCGTTTTCGTCCTGAAAGTTAAAAGGCACAGACGTTTCCGGCCAGACCATCAGACCGCCATTGGCCGCGGGATGACGCAACGACAATTCCTCGTAAATATGAATGGTTTCTTGTTGAAAATTTTCATTCCATTTAATGGACTGATCGATGTTGCCCTGTATCAGGGACACTTCCATTGCCGGAGCCTCTTTCATCGCCTGGTTGATTTGATTGATCCGTACAACGCCATAACCGTAAACACCCGACCAAATCAGCAGCACCGTTGCGGCAAGAATAAATGACTTTTTCGATCTTTTTGTCATAATTTCAAAAAATGCCGTATTCAAAAGAATAATCAGAAAGGATAGTCCGAAAACACCCGCAAGGTCTGCAATTTGAATAAAAAAGATATTATTAAATTGCGAATAACCCAGATTTTCCCAGGGAAACCCGGTAAACAACTTTGATTTGGCATATTCCAGGCAGACCCATAAAACCGGCGCAACAAGATACAGAGGAACCTTTTTTTGCAGATAAACCATTCCCGCGGCAAACAGGGCAAAATAAATGCTGAGATAGAAGGCCAGGAGCAGCATGATGAACACCCCCAGATACAGGGGGAGATAACCGTAATTAACAATGACATAAGCGATCCAGTAAACGATTCCTACGCAAGCCGTCATTCCCGTTACCCATCCCAAAAGCAATGCTCTGCGTATCGAAACCACATGATCTAAGGCAATAAAGAGCGGGACAAACGCAATCCACGCGATAAATCCCAAACCAAATTTGGGAAAAGATAAAAACAGCAAAATTCCGCTGAGCAGTGCAAAAAAAATACTGCGGCTGTCGATTTTCTTGTCTGAAGCCTTCCGAATGTCTGTTGATTCTTTATTCTTCATTAAAACCATCATGATCCATTATTTGTATTTTTACTCTTTTAATAGTGCGTTCATCTGTATTTTCGATTGTAATTTCCATTCCTTCGATTACAAATTTTTCACCTTGATGAGGAATTCTTCGAATCGTGTTTAAAATCAGACCGCTGATGGTTTCATATCGGCCTCTTTCCAGCTTGATATTGAAATGCTCTTCTATTTTTTCAATTTCGGTGCGGCCGTCAACAACAATCGTTCCCTCAACCGTTTGGAGAATACATTCGGAGTCGGTGTTTTCTTCATGTTCATCCCGAATATCACCGACAATTTCTTCCAACAAATCCTCAAGCGTTATAAGGCCGGATGTTCCCCCATATTCGTCGATAACAATCGCCATATGCTTTTTATTGTTTTTAAACTCGTAAAACAATAAGTGAGCGTTTTTTGTTTCGGGAATATAATAGGGTTTTGTCAGATGTGATAAAATATCGCCTGTCGTCATAGGCTTCGACCAGGTTTTAAGCAGGTCTTTAATATTCAAAATACCGATAATATTATCAACCGATCCCCGGTGCACGGGAATGCGTGTGTAATGGGCATCGACAAGTTCCTGAATAATCTCTTCCGGTTTGTCGTCCGCGCTAATTGAAATGATATCCGTTCGGGGAATCATGATTTCCCGGACCAGAATCGATGAAAAATTCAGGATGTTTTCGATCATCTTTCTGGACGCATCATCCAGAACACCATTTTTCTCACCCTTTGCTAATATTGAAAATATTTCCCGACGAATATGTTCCTGTTTACGCCAGAAATACAGTTTAGACATTTTTTCCTAAATCCTCTTCATCAAAACCATGATGGTGACTTATAAACCATGCTCAACCGATTATGTCAATCACCCTGTTTCATCAGCATTACAAACAAAAAAAGGGAGTCGCATGAAAAACATATCGACTCCCTTTTAATTTTCTGGCGGGGCCAAGGGGACTTGAACCCCTGCCCTCCGGCGTGACAGGCCGGCGTTATAACCAACTTAACTATGACCCCAAAAATCATTTTAAAGTTTCTTAACTCTCTTTTTCTGGTAGGCGGGACAGGGCTCGAACCTGTGACATCCACGGTGTAAGCGTGGCGCTCTTCCAGCTGAGCTACCCGCCCACATGTCCAAAAAAAGCTGCATGGCTTCTAGCAACATTGAGATTTCTTGTCAAGATATAAAATCAGAAATCTCCCTTAATTGACAGGCTGGGCGACAACCGGCATATCGGTTGTTAAAGCTTGTCCAAAACCATCATCATCTTTCACAAATGCCATATCCAACACCTCGTCAATATGATCGACAAAAACGATTTTGAGGGCGTGTTGAACATTTTGCGGAACTTCCGCCAAATCCTTCTCATTGTCTTTGGGAATGATGACCATTTTGATGTTTCCGCGATGGGCAGCAAGAATTTTTTCTTTTAATCCGCCAATGGGCAGTACCCTGCCCCTTAAGGTTATTTCACCCGTCATCGCCAGATCCGCGCGGACTTTCTTTTTCATAAGGGCCGATGCAATGGATGTAGCCATTGCAATACCTGCTGACGGGCCGTCCTTGGGAATCGCGCCTTCGGGCACATGAACATGAATATCTATTTTCTTATAAAAGTTTTTCGGCAGACCGAACCTCTCGGCCCTTGCACGGATATAGGTCAGGGCCGCCTGAACAGATTCCTGCATGACGTCGCCCAGTTTGCCGGTCATGACCATCCGGCCGGTTCCTTCCATCACAGAGGCTTCAATCACCAGCAATTCGCCGCCGACTTCCGTCCAGGCCAGGCCGGTCGTCAGGCCAATTTGACTTTTCTCCTCTGTCTCGCCATGCCGGAATTTCGGAACGCCTAAATGCTTCGGGATGCTCTTAGAGCTGATGATAATTTTCTTTTTGGCGCCATTGCTGACAATCTCTTTAGCGACCTTACGGCAGACGGATGCGATTTCCCGTTCCAGGTTACGCACGCCGGCTTCCCTTGTGTATTCCCGGATAATGCGCAACAGGGCGCCCTTTGTAAACTCAATATTCTCAGCAACAAGACCGTTTGCTTCCATTTCTTTGGTCAACAGAAATTTTGTTGCGATTTGCAGTTTTTCCTGTTCTGTGTAACCGGCAATACGGATTACTTCCATTCTGTCTTGCAGGGGGGCTGGTATCGTTTGCAAAACGTTGGCTGTCGTGATGAACATAATGTCGGATAAATTATAATCCACGTCCAGATAATTATCATTGAATGCACAATTTTGTTCAGGATCAAGAACTTCGAGTAATGCTGATGAGGGGTCTCCCCGGAAATCAGAACTGAGCTTATCGACTTCATCCAGACAGAAGACGGGGTTATTTGAACCCGCTTTTTTCAGGGATTGAATGATTTTGCCCGGCATGGCGCCGATATAGGTTCGGCGATGACCGCGAATTTCCGCTTCATCGCGAACGCCACCCAGGGAAATACGGACAAACTTTCGATTGGTTGCGCGGGCTACCGATTTAGCAATGGACGTTTTTCCTACGCCGGGGGGGCCAACCAGACAAAGAATCGGTCCCTTATTTTTCTTAACCAGGGATTGAACAGCCAGATATTCGATGATTCGCTCCTTGACTTTTCTCAATCCATAATGGTCTTCATCCAGAATATTTTCTGATTCCTTCAACGTGAATTTGTTTTCAGTGATTTCCGACCACGGCATATCCAACAGCCAATCGATGTAATTGCGGACAACGGTGGCTTCTGCCGACATGGGCGACATCATCTGCAGTTTTTTAATCTCCTGCCGAACTTTCTTTGTTGCTTCCTCCGACAGTTTCTTCTGTTTGAGCCGCTTTTCCAGATCAGCGATTTCATTTTTGAAATCATCTTTTTCGCCCATTTCCTTCTGGATGGCGCGCATTTGTTCATTCAGATAGTAATCTTTCTGAGTTTTCTCCATCTGCTTTTTGACGCGGCGTTTGATCTTTTCTTCAACCTGCAGAATTTCTATTTCAGAGAGCATCAGCGAGTATATGGCTTCCAGACGTTCACTGATGTTATAGATTTCCATGATCCTCTGTTTGTCTTCCAACTTGACATTCAGGTGCGTGACCACCACATCAGCCAGTTTGGATGGGTCATCAATGGCGGCAATCGTACCCATCATTTCGACGTGAACCTTCTTGCTCAGTTTCAGATAGAGTTCGAAAGATTCTTTGATGCTGCGCATCAGCGCCTGTTTTCGAACGTCATTCGGATCATCATCGACATCTTCAATATCGGCAACTTTCACAAGGAAGAAATCGTCATTTTTAAGATATTCCTGGATCGTGCCACGGGTTTTACCTTCGACCAGCACTTTCACGGTTCCATCAGGTAAGCGCAAAAGCTGAATGATAATACCGATTGTTCCAACTTTGTAGATGTCTTCTTCGGCGGGGTCGTCTTTTTTAGCGTTTTTCTGGGCCACCATGAAAATCCCTTTTTCATATTTCATGGCGGATTCCAGCGCGGCGATGGACTTTTCGCGGCCCACAAACAAAGGCACAATCATATGCGGAAAGACAACGACATCCCGCAACGGCAATAGCGGAATGATGTTGGTCTTATTTTCATTATTATAATTTTGTTCTTCGGTCATTCACTTATCCTGAATAATTATTTGTTATGCGGATTCTGATTTTGTATCATAGATCAGAATCGGTTTTTCCTTATTGAGAACCACTTCCTCGCTGATGACACATTCTTTGATGTCCCGCTGTGACGGAATGTCGTACATCACTTCCAGCATTGTGTTTTCGAGAATAGAACGTAAACCTCGTGCTCCGGATTTTCTTTCCATGGATAATTTTGCAACACACCGAAGCGCTCCGTCGGTAAACTTCAGCGTAACGTTTTCCAATTCAAATAATTTCTTATATTGCTTGATAATGGAATCTTTAGGTTCCATTAAAATACGAACCAATGAGGCTTCGTCCAGATCATCAAGCGTGGAAATAACAGGAAGACGGCCGATAAATTCGGGGATAAGGCCGAATTTGAGGAGATCTTCAGAACGAACATCCACTAATAACTCGCCTATTCTTTTTTCTTTCTTGCTTTTAATGACTGCGCCAAACCCCATGGTGTTGGTGCCTATCCGCTTGGAAATAATGGTTTCCAGATCATTGAAAGCCCCCCCGCAAATAAACAGGATATTGGTCGTATCAACCTGAATGAATTCTTGTTGCGGATGCTTGCGCCCGCCCTTCGGCGGGATATTGGCCATGGTGCCTTCCATGATTTTTAACAGGGCCTGTTGAACACCTTCGCCGGAAACATCCCTGGTGATGGAGGGATTGCCTGATTTTTTTGCTATTTTATCGATTTCGTCAATATAAACAATACCTTTTGAAGCACGCGCCACATCGTAATCCGCATTTTGCAGCAGACTCAGGATAATGTTTTCAACATCCTCCCCCACATAGCCTGCCTCTGTCAGAGTCGTAGCATCTGCTATCGTGAAGGGCACATTAAGAAATTTAGCCAGTGTTTTAGCCAGCAGCGTTTTTCCTGATCCGGTGGGACCGACCAGAAGTACATTACTTTTCTGGATTTCAACGCCATCGGTTGAGCTGACATTGGAAAAAAGTCTTTTATAATGATTATAAACTGCCACGGACAGTATTTTCTTTGTTTTTTCCTGGCCAATAACATAAGAGTCCAGGAATTTTTTAATTTCTTTCGGCTCAGGCAAAACGTTTTTTGGGCCTTTTTCGACTGTTTTTTCTTCCTCCTCCACAATACATCGGCACAGCTCAATACATTCATCACAGATATAAGCCGTGGGACCTGCGACTAACTTGCGAACTTCGCTTTGCATTTTCCCGCAAAATGAACAAAATAGCATACCTTGACCTCGATTATCTTTACTTCTTTTGATCACTTAACATCTCCTTTAATCAGACCCGATACAACAGTTTTTCTTACTACTATTTCGTCAATCAAACCATAGTCTTTGGCTTGCTGACTGGTCATGAAGTAGTCTCGTTCGGTATCATTCATGATTTTTTCCAGGGGCTGACCGGTTAAATCCGAAAGAATTTTGTTTAATTCGTCTTTTAATCTCAAGATTTCTCTGGCCTGAATGTCAATATCCGTTGCCTGACCCTGAAAACCTCCCAAAGGCTGATGGATTAAAATTCGTGAATGCGGCAGCGCAAATCTTTTCCCTTTTTCACCGGCCGCCAGAAGAATCGCCGCCATGCTGGCTGATTGTCCCATGCAGACGGTGTTAATTTGAGGCTTTATGTACTGCATCGTATCATAAATAGCCATGCCCGAACTGACATTCCCGCCGGGAGAATTTAAATAGAAAAATATTTCTTTATCCGGGTCCTCTGCTTCCAGATAAAGCATTTGCGCAACAACAACATTCGCCACGTTGTCGTCAATGGCTGTTCCAAGAAATATGATGCGGTCCTTTAAAAGACGTGAATAGATGTCAAACGCTCTTTCGCCCCTTCCATCCTGCTCCACGACCATGGGTATTAAATTCATTCAACAGCCTCCTCAGCCATTCCAACTTTTTCAACGGTCTTAATATTGGCCCGCTGCTCAATAAAGTCAAATACCTTTTTCTGGATAATCTCTGATTTAAGAGAATTCATTCGCTCTTCGTCGGCATAAGCGTTTTTAACGACTTCATAATCCGTATGATGAATTTCTGCTAATTCCTTAATATGATTATCAATATCATCGTCAGTCGCAGTCAGGGATTCTTTTTCCGATATCTTTTTTAGAAGCAGAAAAGATTTTACCGTTTTTTCGGCATCCTGCTTGAACTGATCATGCATACGGAAGCTTAATTCCATGGCGTTTTTCTCATCCATGCCGGCGGCTTTCATTCTTTTTTGCGTATCATCCATCATATAGAAGATCTGTCGCTCCACAAGGGATGGCGGTGCTTCAAACGCATTGGCTGCGACAATGGCTTCCGTTATTTTGTCCTTGAGCTGTGAATCGCTCTGTCGTCTGCATTGATCTTCCATTGTTTTCTTAATATCATTCTTTAAGTCTTCGAGTGTATTATACTTGTCAAAATTTTTGATAAAGTTTTCGTCGATTTCAGGCAGTTTCTGCTCTTTAAGTCCTTTCAGGGTGACTTGAAACGTGACGTCTTTTCCCGCCATTTTATTTTCATGGTAATCGGAGGGGAATGTGACATGGACATCTTTTGTTTCGTTGTTTTTCATGCCCACGATTTGCTCTTCATAACCGGGAATAAATTTTTTCGATCCCAACTCCAATAGAAAATTTTCAGATTTCAGTTCAGGTAGCGCCTCTCCGTCAAGTGTTCCCGCAAAATCAATCGTTACAAAATCACCCATGGCCGCCGGTCGATCTTCTGTTACATCCTGCATGGTTGCAAACATCTTCCGGACTTCTTTAAGACGTTTTTCAATATCTTCTTCCGATACGGAAACATTAACCTTTTCTAATTCCAGCCCCTGATAACCTTGCGGTTCAAAAACGGGTTCTGTTTCAAAAGTGGCAGAAAACGAAAAGTCGCTATTTTCTTTTAATCCAGTCTGCTCGATTTCCGGACGAGAAAGTGTAACGATCTTACGATTATCAAGCTCCTGCCAATAGAATTTATTGACGATGTTGGTAATGGCCTCCCCTTCTGCGTCAGCCTTAAAGTAATTTTCCAGCACTTTGCGAGGAATTTTCCCCGGACGGAAACCTTTAATCTTGGCTTTTTTACTAAGATCACGATAAACATTATCCAGTTCATCTTTCACGGAAGCCCAAGGGACCTCAAATGACATCTTTTTCTTAACCTGACTGATATCTTCTAATTTTACGGAAAGCTCGCTCACTACTTTTTTCTCCTTATATTTTAATTATTATGGTCATTCATTCTGGTGCGAGAGAGGAGACTTGAACTCCTAAGGTTTTACCCGCTGGATCCTAAGTCCAGTGCGTCTGCCAATTCCGCCACTCTCGCCTTTAGATAATTTCGGAATCATATATTGATTATTTAAAATGTCAACGCGGATTATCATCGGCGCACTGCAACAAAATCAATCAAATTACGCTTTTCCTGTAAATGATAATTCCCTTTATTGCAATAAAAAAGATGACCTTGTTTAAAATCTGTTTTTTTATTCTGAACCCTGTAATGGAGAGCATGCTTGACAACTGGACGCAAACAGGCAAAGATAAACAAAAACAAGATTAAAAAAGGATTCCCATGTACCGCCACCCCAAAGACATCATCAATATAACGGTCATGCCGGACATCCGCATGCTGACGACTGTGCAAAAGGTTACGGAAGATATCGGTAAACAGTGCGGCTTGGCAGAGCCTGAAATCCTCAAAACCACGCTGGCTTTAGAGGAAGTTTTTGGATATTGTCTAAAAATGGTCAAGCAGGAAAAACACCCATCGGGGATCACCATAACCTGTCGTCAGGAAAATGCCATGCTTCTCATCATCATCGAGCATCAGGGCCCTCAGGGTTTACTCGAAAAACATTTTTTGCCCGGCAAAGAAGCATCCTTTGCATCGACCACTTTTGAAGCCGTCGGGCTGAAACTTGCGCATGACAGCCTCGATGACCTGCGTTATATCCTGCTCCATGATGGAACAAACCGTTTTACACTTACGATCAATACGCCACCCGACTGTTCTTTCTTTAAAACGAGTTAAAGATACGAATCATTATTGTTGCAGGAGACCCAGTAAACGCGATGCAAAATAATAAAACCGGGGATGAAGCCATGACCAAAGAGCAATTATTAAAAGAAATTGAATGGATGCGCCATGACCTGACCATAAAAAACGAAGCGCTGCTCTTTGAAATTGCCGAGCGCAAGGTTAATGAGGAAGCGATCAGGGAAAGCGAAACGAAATACCGCAGTATTGTTGAGGGGGCAATTGAGGGCATATTCCAGACGACAATAGGGGGAAAGTGCATCATGGCCAATGCCGCATTGGCCGACTTGCTGGGCTATGCGTCGCCGGAAGAATTCATTTCCTGCACTAAAAACATCCAAAATCTTTATGTCGATACCTCCCGGCGATCAGAACTCATCAACCTTCTTCAAACCCATGGGTATGCGAAAGGGTTTGAAACACAATTTTTCAAAAAAGATAAAAGCAAAATATGGGTTTCCATGAACGTTCGGGCCATTCATGATGACCGGGACAATTTTATATATTATCAGGGAACCGTTATCGATATTTCTGCAGAGATGGCATTGCGTCACGTTTTAGACGAAACGACCGGCGCACTTTCCATGGCTGTAGAAATAAGGGATCCTTACACCGCAGGTCATCAGGCCAGAGTGACACAGCTCGCTTGCGCGATCGCCACAGAAATGAATTTCAACGATGATCACATCAAGGCCATCCAGACTGCGGGATTGCTTCACGATGTCGGGAAAATATATGTTCCGGCAGAGTTTCTTACTCGTCCCGGAAAGATCAGCGCAGATGAATTTAATATTCTGAAGCAGCATGCCAGCGCCGGATACGAAATATTGAAGAACATCGAGTATCAATATCCTATTGCCGAAATCGTTTATGAACATCACGAAAGAATGAATGGATCAGGGTATCCCCGTGGCCTGTCTGGAAACCAGATTCTGATAGAGGCAAGGATTATAGCGGTTGCCGACGTTGTCGAAGCGATGGCATCCCCCAGACCCTACAGACCGGCTCTCGGAATAGCAAAAGCCCTAAACGAGATTCAAGAACACAGAGGCAGTATTTACGACAGCAACGTGGCCGAGATCTGCCTGAACCTCTTTAATCAGAAGGGGTTTCAGCTCGCTTGTGCATAATCAAATAACGCTCGACCGCTTGCTCGATAGTCGGGAAGAAATTATCAGTGCCCAATTTGTTGAATAAGCCATAGCGCCTTAAACTGTCTTTAACCGGACCTTTCAGCTCTGCAAAAAACAAATCCATACCGGCTTGATGCAAAACATCATCCAGTTCAGCAAGAATATCGGCAGCTGTGATGTCCACATCCGTGATCGGCTCAGCTGCGATAACGACCCACTTAGTCGGTGTGGGAGCGTCCGCCACCGCACGCAGCACCTGTTTGCGAAATATTTCCGCATTGGCAAAAAACAACGGCGCATCCCAACGGAAGAGTACCAGACCATCAATGCGTCTGGCCTCCGGATGACGGGAAATATCGTGATAGCTTTTCAGGCCATCTACGTGACCAAGCACCGCGTCATAGGGCCGCCACGCCCGCCAGATAAAAGCAAGCAAAGCTAGACCGACGGCAATGAAAATGCCCTGAACGACGCCCAGGAAAACCACGCCCAGAAAACAAACCATCGATAACACAAATTCATCGCGCCGAAGCTTGTAAAGGCGAATGACGCCCCGAATTTCAAACAGACTGATGCAGGCCGCAATCACGATAGCGCCGAGCGCCGCCTGAGGCAGATTCATCAGCAGCCTGGGCGCAAACATCAATAAGAGCGAAATACTTATTGCACCGACCACGCCGGTGATTTGCGTCCTGGCGCCGGCGGAATGAGCAACCGGTGTTCGTGAGGAACTGCTACTGACAGGAAATCCCTGAAAAAGCCCTGTCGCCACGTTTGCCGCGCCAAGCGCTATCAGTTCCTGATTGCTATTCACTTCGGCGCCGGTCCGATGCGCAAACGTGCGTGACAGTGTGCTCATATCCGCAAAAGAGACCAGTGCGATGGCAGCGGCGGCAGCACACAAGGTACCCAGCTCAGCAAGCGAAACAGATGGAAACTGAAATTGCGGCAACCCCTGCGGCAGCGGCCCAATCACCGTGATGCCGCTCCGGACGGACAAATCAAACAAAGAAACAAAGATTGTTGCACCGGCCACAGCAATTAACACACCTGGAACTTTAGGTGCCCACCGTTTGAACCCGAGGATCACCATCAGGCAGGCAAAACCAAAGACACAAGCCATCCCGTTGATTTGTCCATTCAAAACACCTTGCACGAGACTATTGGTTTCCTTGATGAAATTGCTTCCGCTGACTGAAAAGCCGAGAACTTTTGGCAATTGGCCGATTAAAACGGTAAGAGCAATGCCATTAATATAGCCGTCTCGAATGGGTTTGGATAGAAGATCCGTAATGAAACCGAATCTGCACAGGCCTGCCAGAATGCATAACATGCCGGATAAAATAGCCAGCATAGAGGCCAAAAATACCGCCTTATCCGGATCGCCTGCGGCCAGCGGTAAAATAGTTGCGGCAATGATTGCGACCAGCGCAGAATCCGGCCCCACTACAAGAATACGGCTTGGCCCAAAAATAGCGTACGCGATCAGCGGGACGATAGAAGCATACAGTCCATAAATGGCGGGCAAGCCTGAAGCTGCGGCATAGCCCATGCCGACTGGCACAAGCATGGCGGTCAGCACCAGTCCGGCGACAAGATCAGACAGCACCCACTCGCGCCGGTAGGTTCGCAAGGTTTCAAGAATAGGAAATAATCGATATATTCCGGCAGGATGAGTCTTTCGCGCAAAGGGATTCGCTTCGGGAATATGTGAATTTGCCAAAAAGCACCTCATGGAATTTATTGCCGTTGATTTATAATCTTTTCGTATATATTTTACAATATAATAAGTGCTGCTTGACATTGGTCACCGACAGCAGTACATTAAAATCGAAGAGCGCTGCAATGCCCGTAAGATGTGCACGAAGGTTACACCATTTCACTGGAGGTAATTAGAGAAGCATCGGTGGGTATTAGTAGTAATGCTAAACTGCAAGTAAAGCAGTTATTGAATGAGCTGACTACAGCTTATAGATAAAAAAGCATTGCAGCTCTCTTCTTTTTATATTTAGGAATTATGCCCCACGTTATATCTACTCAAATCACCCCGGAAACTTTCATTTTGAAATCAAAAAATTCTTGACATACAAAACGGTGTTTCTTATTGTTTTCCCCGCCAAAAGAAAGTCCTTCTCATTCTTCTTATCCACCCAGGTAGTGGTTGAACTATTTCTGTTTCAGAGAGGCTCCAAAAAATGAAAAAACAATTTTGCGTTCTTATCCTCCTTTCATTCATTGTATTCTGCTCCACCCCATTTGATTCGGCAGCCCAAATGGAAACGTTTGCTCAGTCGGTGGTCAATGCCCACGCCAACGCCGCCACACCGGCAGGCTGGATTCCCCCTGCGGCCGACATGTTCAAGGTTTCCACATCCGGCTCGGTCGGGGGTAATCCCTACGGCTTGAACTATTACAACAATCAGTTGATTGTCCGAACAGCCAGCAAGAACAATAATTATAACGGTTTTTATCAAGGAACAATGCCGACGACGGCCGGGTCGAATTACGCGATTTTCGGCAGCAAGAACGTCATGCAGGCCTGGGTCACAACGGGCAAAGGGATGACGGAATTTGTTGATGGTCAGGGGCTGACATCCGGAACGTTTATCAAGGGGATCGAACGAGGACTCGGCATGCCCGACGACGGATCCCATGACGCTATCTTCGAAATGGCGGTGACCGTCGGTGACACGGCCAATCCCTATTTGCTCCGCCCGACGCGGAATCCCGACCCGACTCAATTCAGCATAAATCCGGCGGATCACGGTACAAACGCCAATTTCCCCGCCACAGCAGAGGCTGCGGGAATCGGAACAGGCCTTGCGGCGGACGCGGTGTTCGCCAACTACAAGGAGGCCTACACTGCTTGGATGACGGCAAACTATCCTTGGACGCAGTTGGGCTATACCTACTACTTTGGCCAAGTGGCCGATAAACCCGCCAACCTGTCGGAGGTGCAGGGAATGTCTGAGTTCATCCTGCTGGGCGGGGCGGGCAACGCCAATACGACAAAAACGCCATCCGGCACCAATGAAGATGGAAACATCGTTGTGGTCGGTATCTACGCATCCCAATCCTATATCTATACGAAGAATGACGGCATCAACTTGAGCAACGCGGCAGGCGCACAATATGGAAACGGATTTGCCAGCTTCAACGTGACCGGTCCCTGCAACACGCTTTGGGCCGGAAGGGATTTTCAGGTCGGCGCAAGTCTGAATGCCGCATCGCCCAACACGATCATTGTCGGCTCAGGCGGGCAGATCAGTGGCGGTCAGGGAATCCTGGTCGGCTCTCAAAACTATACGGTCACAAACGCCGGATCGATTACTGCCAATGCAGGCACGAGAAAATTCTACTCTGCCCTGTCCGACCCCGGTACTCAAAACATCGCCCTCCTCTTTAAAGGCGATTCTCATGCTGCGCCTTATGTCGGCGCCGTGAAAAACATATTGATCAACTCCGGCACGATTACGGCCCCCGGGGCCAACGGCACAGCCGTCGCCGCCTGGGCGGGAGATACGGTCATCGTCAATACAGGCACGATCATCGGAACTGGAAACGGTTACGCCATCAAAACCGGCGCGGGAAATGACACGTTGACGGTCAACAGTGGAGAAATTGCAGGTAGAGTCGATCTGGGGACAGGGATAGATAATGTGACGGTACCCGCCGGTTCCAGCGCCAGATTTACGTTTGCATTGAACACCGATGCACCGTCCGCCCCACAGATCAAATCTCAAACCATTGCCATTGCCGACAACACGACAACGGTAGCCGTAAGAACCACGGGGACAACCAACATTAAAAACAACGATCAGTTTCTGATTGCGGATGCAACCACGTTGACGATTGACCCGACAAAACTATCTGTTGTTAATGACCCTGCGTTTCCCATGGTCACTTTTTCTCCTCAAACAAGCGGTAACCGTCTTTTCCTCACTGCACTTCGTGACGCCACATTCTATGGACAAAGAGCCGGCAACGCCTCGC
>CAYVFA010000001.1:0-93521 GCA_964450075.1 uncultured Smithella sp. | reverse complement strand
CCTGACTTTGCAAAGAGGACTTGAGTGTATCGAGATTTCCGGAAAGCATTTTCTGGACATCCTGATTATCGGCGGTCAACATAACCTTAACCGTACCATTCCGGACCATGACATCCATCTCGAGCGTTCCGAGAGAGGGAGGCGCTAATGTGATTTTTATCCGTCCGCCGTCGCTGGCCAGCGCTTCATTGAATGCAGCCGCTACACGATTAATGATTTGTGTTGGTGATACATCACTGACTTCCGCTTTCGTCGGGCTGCTGCCGGATATCGTCGCTGTATTGGTGGAATTCAGGTCGGCAGTTTTTTCAACTGGCGTTATTTTGCTTTTATGATCCGGTTTAATTTTGTCGATTAACCCGGCTGATTCCGACAGGGTTGTGGCAACTTTACCAATATTTTTTTGCGCATCATTCACAGCCAGCGCTGCCTGTTTTTCTATAGAGGGGGCTTCTGTTTTAATAACGGTTTGTTTCTTGACATCCCCTCCCGCCAGATCTTTCATGTTCTGAGGTTCCAGGTTTGCCCCTTCCGTTTTTGTTTGATTGGATCCATTCAGTGGACTTTTATTTTCCTGAACATTTGCCGGAGCGACGGCGCTTATTTTAGGGTTATGATTTTCTCCGGAAACCTTTTCTGTTGAAGCGTTTTGTTCCGGGTTGGTGAATTTTGGCGTCTTGTCATTTATTGCCACAGATGCCTTTTTCTGGACATCTGCATATCCTTCGTTTTGCAGGTCTTCACTATTCGCTGCGCTGGACGCCTGAATGGTCTGTCCTTCCGGCATGACCTGACGAGCAGTCTGTCCTGCTTGCGGCGCCGAACTCTCCTTTACGCTTTGAATATTTTGTGCCTGCTTCTGACCTTCTGCCCCCCCCTTACCGTCCACGTTCACATAACCGGGGATTACGCTGGCCTGCATGCCTTTAACGGATGAATCCGCTTGATTCTGGAGTTGTGCTTCCTTTGGCGTATCTTTCGTATTTAATTCCGGGGTGATTTTCTGCTGAATGCCTTCCTCATCGACATCCCCCGCGATGGTTTTTGAGGCTGAGATTTCTTTTCCGTTTTTAACCATAGCCGGTTTTGTTTGATCCGCATGGCCTTCAATCGCTGCTTTTATGATTCCGGTTAATCCTTTTGTTTCGGTTAATGCAGAAAGTGATTCTTCAGAAAGTTCATTTTCACCGGCGTGAGGACTGTCCATCTTCCCTGAATTTGCCAATAAGGCTAAACCGGATAAAATTTCACCGGCTGATGTTTGATCTTCGTTCAGCAGTTTTTCCAATGCTTCGGATAACTCCAGCGTTTTTGTTACTTCCGTAGAGCCTTCCGCGGTTTCGGAAAGGGTAGCAGCCAACTTCTGTTTTAGAACCTGTAAAAAATTACTGCCATCTTCAGCATCATCGCCCGTGCCCTCTGCTTTTTCTTCAATGGAGGCCGACTTATCCAAACCCGCTTTTTTATCCAAACCGTCTTTTTTGACAGTCTGCAATAATTTGCCAATATTAATTTCCGGATTTACATCAGCAGTTTTTCCAGCAGAAATTTCCATATCGTCCTCTCGTCACGTACATTTTACACTCATGAGAGCAAAAGATATGCCAGCGCGTTGACACGTTTTTTTAATAATATATTCAATTACTTGCAGAATGATGTTTGAAACAAGGACGATTAATCGGGAAAAATGTTCCTATTGAACAAGGCAAAGAATGTAGGGGGAAAGAGGTTCAAGGTTCAACGGTTCAACGGTTCAACGGTTCACGGTTGACGGTTCAGGGGTTCAAGGGTTGAAAGAGGTTATGGAGTTCTAAATAGTTCCCATAAAAAAAGCCAAGCAACACATCATGCCTGGCCTTTACCACATACCACCGTCAGGTGGTGAAACCGATGAACCGTTGAACCCCTGAACCCTTGAACCTTGAACCTTGCTCCTTGAACCTTCTTCTCTACATCCCTCCGCTCTTGGTGATTTCTCTCGTAATTTCTACTGCCTTTTGCGGACTGATATAAGCCCATAATGCGCCAGCCTTGTCTTTTTTCATATTCATCGTGATACCGGCGGCTGTTTTTGTATCGAGTTTTTCCATCATGGGTCCTGCTTTGGCAGGCGGCGTCGCATCATAAACTTTGGCCATTTCTTTGTAGCGCTTGATGTCTTCTTCCCGGGCGGTATCCAGTTTGGCGGCAAGCTTTTCTTCCTGCGCCTTGAGGATGGTCATTTTTTCCGTAATATCTTTGCGCATCGCAATCAATCGTTGTTCATCAGCGCGCAGTGCGTTTTCCCGGCTGTCCAGCTCACTTTTTTTGGCGGCGAGCGCCTGAGCCAAATCTCTTTGCTGGGCCAACATATCATCCATGGCATCTTTTGCGGCAGGCAGACTTTTATCGGATGACGCGGCCTGCCTGTTTCCAGCGGTTTCGGTATTAACTTTTGTCGCCGGCGCTTTGGACTGTGCCAGCGCCGAACTCGTTATGGCTGTATCCGTAAACAAATCAATTTTTTGCACAACGCCAAAATAAGATACCACCTTGATAAGAATCAAAACACCGATAAATACCTGAGCAACAATTATTATTTTTTTCATGTTTCTCTCCTGCCATACTTCAACACAGACATTTCGTCTGAATTTTTTTGTTCCAGTTCATTCATATTTTTGTGATATTCTTCTGCATGCTTGTCTCTTAAGTTTTCCATAACTTTTTTATTTTTTACGGCTTCCATTAATTCTTTGCGCTTTGCTTCCACCTTTTCACTGGCCTGATCTATGATGTTGTTCTGTTCCTTTTCTTTTAACCGGAGGTTCTCAACATAAGAAACCAGAGCCGCAAGATCATCCGCCCGCATCACGCGGCGCTGCATGTTCCTCAATTCGTCCATTAAGCGATGCCGCTCGTCGATTAACGCTCTTAATACCGCCTTCTTCTCCTCCAGTATGCGCTTGAGATCGGAAAATTCGTTAAGAATTTTTTCCTCGATGTTGAGGCGATATTCAAGAACAGACTGCAGCTTAAATTTAAACATAATGCGTTATGCTTTGAATAATTCCAGCAATTGTCTTTTTGCCTCTGCAAAATCAATCTTTTCATCAATATTCTGACGTAAATACGCATTGACTTTATCCACCATTCGAATGGCGTAATCGATGCCCGGATTGGATCCGTTGACATAGGCGCCAATATTAATAATGTCTTCCGCCTTCTTATGCGTGGCCAGAATATTCATCAGGTCATTCGCTTTTGTTTTCTGTTCCGCATCCACAATATCAATCATGACACGACTGATGCTTTGCAACACATCAATGGCCGGGTAATGATTTTTATTAGCCAGACTTCTTGACAACGATATATGACCATCCAGAATGGAACGGGCGGCATCGGATATCGGCTCATTGAAATCATCCCCCTCAACTAAAATCGTATAAAGGCCGGTCACACTGCCCACGCCTTCAACCATGCCGGATCGCTCCAGAAGTTTCGGCAACAGGCTGAACACAGACGGTGTATAACCTTTCGTTGTCGGGGGTTCTCCCACGGAAAGGCCAATTTCTCTTTGCGCCATGGCAAAGCGGGTCAGCGAATCAACCATCAAAAGGACATCGTTGCCCTGATCACGAAAATATTCTGAAACGGCTGTGGCGACATACGCTGCTCTCATACGAATAAGGGGATGCATATCTGATGCCGCAACCACAACAACGGAACGCGCCAGGCCTTCTTCGCCCAGATTTTTCTCCAGAAACTCACGAACCTCCCGGCCTCGTTCGCCGATTAAACCGATGACATTGACATCCGCTTTGGTATTGCGGGCAATCATTCCCATCAGAACGCTCTTGCCGACGCCCGATCCCGCAAATATTCCCATTCGCTGTCCCTTTCCGCAGGTGAAAAGGCCGTTTAGCGCCCGAATGCCTAAATCCATGGGTTCTTTGATCCGACCTCGATCCAGAGGATTAATGGGCTCCGCGTAAATGGGATATTCGTCTTCAAAATGGATGGGCCCTTTGCCGTCAATAGGATTTCCCAGGCCGTTAATCACGCGGCCTAAAAGTCCCTTGCCGACCCCGATACCGGCTTTACGGCTCATGGAAAGAATTTTACACCCGGGTCCTAATCCTTGAATACTTTCCAGAGGCATCAAGAGAACCCGGCCGTTTTTAAAACCGACGACTTCGGATTCAATCGGTTTATCACTGTTTAAGGGTATGATACCACAGACTTCGCCAATCGATGCGGCAGGTCCATTGCCCTGCACCATCAAACCGATGATTTCACTCACCTTGCCGTTTACCCGAATTGGATTGATACGGCTTAAAATGGTTTCGTATCGGGAGAGATTAATGACCGGTTCGTTCATCTTTTTACCTGAAACGATTATTTTTTGGGCAACAGAGCGGTTTTGATTTCTCTGAGCTGATTTTCCAGCCGGGCATCCACTTCGCCAAACATGGTTTCGACAACCGCACCGCCTCGCTTGACGGAAGAATCTTCTTCAAACATCATATTCCGGATACCGTCAAAGGATTGTAGAAAATCTTTTTTGACTTCCATCATGTAACGGAAATCCTGCGGATTGAGGTGGACTTTCATGCCATCCGTTTCCGCAATGTTTTTCAGCGCCCCCTTCAAGACTTCCAGAATAATTTCCTTGCGTGTCGCCACTTCCTGTTGAAGGATTTTTTCAGCAATGGCTATCGCCAGTTTGACCATTTGCTCTTCGCCTTTTTCCAGGATGTCTTTCTTGATTTGAGGGATTGTCTTTGTGATCGCCGCCAGGGCCTCCAGCTTTGCTCCAACATTTTTATCCTGAGCTTTCAGCCCTTCTGCGTAACCTTTGCCATAAGCGTCCTGCTGCAGCCGTTTGACATGGCTTTCCGTTATCTGTATGTTTTTTTCCGCGGGCGCCTGCTGGTTTTGCTTCAGTGAAACCCCGGGATTTTTTCCTTTTGAATTGTTGATTACAGAAGTATTTATCACGGCTCCGGAGAGAGGAACCGCTTTACCGGAATTGACGATTTCATCAGCCTTGATCACGTTTCGCTTATACGAATCCATCCTTTTCATCACCCCGCAGAATGACAATCCTGCCTTCCGATTCAAGTTTTTTCGTTGTTTCGACGATTTTCCGCTGGCTGGTTTCGACTTCCGAAATCCGGATCGGGGGCATAAGCGAAATTTCCTCACGAAGCATTTCTGCTCCGCGTTTGGACATGTTCTTGAAGATCTTTTCGCGCTGACCTTCATCAACCATTTTCAATGCGCGGGCCAGATCTTCGGCGCTGACATCTTTCATCAATTCCTGTAAGGATTTGTCGTCGAGTTTCAATACATCTTCAAAGCTGAACATGAAGTTTCGGATTTGCGAAGCCAATTCCGGATCAGAATCCTCCAGCGAGGTCATAATGGCATTTTCCGTTGAGCGGTTCATCCGGTTTAATATGTCGGCAATGACCTGCACGCCGCCCATTTGCATATCGGATGAATTTCCGATGATTAATTCTTTTTCCAGCGTTTTGGCGACTTCGTCGATAAACTCGCGGGGAACGCTCTTGAGGGTGGCCATCCGTTTGGTAATTTCATATTGAATCGCCGGTGAAAAATGTTCCAGGACTTCGGCGGCTTTCTCGGGCTTCAAATGCACTAAAATTAATGCAATGGTTTGCGGATGCTCCGTGCGGGTAAATTCCGCCATGACCTTGGGATCAATCTCATGCAGCTTTTCAATAATGGGGTTATCAAAAGAAGAGTTATCGACCTCGCCGATCAGGGTCTCTGCATCCTTTTCACCTAATGCTTTAATCATAAGATTCTTCGACGCCCCGTCGCGGACACTGATCATACCCCCCTGTTCTTTCGCCATCGTGCAAAATTCTTTGGCCACCGCACTGGCGGTTTCCGCCGGAATGTTGGATACTCTTCTCATTTGCCTGCCTAAACGGCGAATTTCAGAGGGCCGCAGATTTTTCATCACATTGGCTGCGAGATCTTCCTCCAAGGATAAAAGCAAAATGGCTGCTTTTTCTTCTCCTGTCATTTTTCCCTCAAAAACAAAAAGATGTCATCTATTGATTTATTTTATCCAATTACGCAGAATATCGGCAAATTGCTTCGCATCAGCCCGAGCCATTTCCCTGGTCAATTCTGTTTCCGTCATGGGCTGCCCGGGCATCGATGGATTCATAACTTCCGCTGCCTGGCGCGCATATTCCGCTGCTGCTCCCCCGGCTGGAAAAGGCGTCTGGACCATGGGACGAGCCGGAGCACCGCTCATCACACTCTTGATTAATGGACGCAGAACAAACATGATGATGAAAGCGATCAATCCAAAAATGCCGATATATTTCAAGACGGGCGAAAAGGTCTCAATATTTTCCTTTAACGTAGCCGATTCCGCTTCTTCCGCATCCACTTTCCTGAAAGGCATATTGGTCACGACTACCTGATCGCCACGCTGCGTGTTAATGCCGGCTGATTTGCGCACCAGATCTTCCAGCGATTCAATTTCGTTTTTGGTTAATGCCTGATAAACTTCTTCATTTTTCTCATTTTTCTTGTACTTACCGTCAACCAGAACGGCAATGGAAAGCTTTTTGGTTTCGCCCACCGGCATAACGGTCTTGCTGACGACTTTATTGATCTCATAATTGATGATTTCATCGACTTTTTCTTTTTTAGGGTCAGCCGAAACAGCTCCTGCGGCTGTCACCGCGCTTTCCTTTTCCGAGTTGCGCTGCGTACTGCGGACAACCTGTGCTTCGGGATCATAACTTTCTTCCGTTTTTTCCATAATCCGAAAATCGAGTTCCGCCGTGACCCGAACGGCGGCTTTACCCGTTCCTACAACGTTTTCCAGCATCGTTTGAATACGCGCCGCCAGCTCTTTTTCCATGTTCCGCTGATAATCACTCTGCTGGGCGGTCAGTTTGGAAAGCTTGTTATCGCTTTGTCTAACGGACAGGATGGCGCCGCGTGAATCAACCACCATGACGTCTTCCGGGCTCATCCCTTCAATAGAACTGGCGACCAGATGAACAATCCCGTCGATTTGCGCAGGCCGCAGGCCTTTGCCCGATTTCAAGCGCAACGTGACCGACGCCGTCGGTTTTTTCTGCTGATCGGTGAAAATGGAATCTTTAGGAAGAGCAATATGGACACGACTGGACTGAATTTCATCCAGTCCGTTAATCGTCCGGGATAATTCACCCTGCAAAGCGCGACGGTAATTAAGCTGTTGTTCAAATTCCGTCGCACCGAGTGTTTTATTATCAAAGATTTCAAAACCGACTCCGCCACCCTGCGGCAATCCGGCAGCAGCCAGTTCCAAGCGCAATTCCGATACTTTTTCCGCCGGTACGGAAATGGCGCCGCCTGAGGCGGACACTTTGTATGGGATTTTCTTTTCACTCAGTTTACTGACAATATTTCCGGCGTCTTCGCTGGAAAGATTGGAAAAAAGCACCCGGTAATCGACCTGTGTCGTCAGATAAAAAACCAGAACCATACTGGCCACAGTAACCATCAACACCAAGATGATGGATATTTTTTTACCGGAGCTTAACGCTTCAAAACCGCTCCAGAACTTAGATAATGCTTTAATTATTGAATCCATAATTTCATCCAGCAATTAAGATGTCAATTTATACCTGCATCCGCATGACTTCCTGATAAGCGTCCAGAATCTTGTTGCGCACCTGCATCATGACCTGAAAAGAAATTCCGGCTTTTTCCAGCGCAATCATGGCATCATGGATGGACCCGGCATCTTCCAGTTGTACGTTGGCAATAGCCTTATCCGCATCATTTTGCAGATTATTGATATCCTGAATCGCATCTTTAAGAACCGCACCGAATGACGGGCCTCCAATGGAGTTGCCACCCTCGGCTTTTTTGGGTTCAATGCCCGCCGGCGGTTTGAGCGGATCAACACTGCTGCGAATAAATATATCTTGTGTCATAACTTTGACTCCATCCCATACTTCATGTTTTATTTGCCGATTTCCATGGCTTTGAGCGCCATATTCTTTGTTGCGTCAACAACCGTTGCATTCGCTTCATAACCGCGCGCCGCGGTAATCATTTCCGTCATTTCCAGCATCAGATTGACATTGGGAAGCGTTACATAACCATCCACGTTCGCATCGGGATGAGCAGGATCGTAAATGGTTTTTAATCCTTCCTGATCTTCCGTGATCTGATCAACTTTTACCGCATTGAGCGCTTGTTTTAAACTGGAATCAAAACCTCTTTCCAAAGGATCTGCTGAAAAAGACATGACTTTTCTTTTGTAGGGGCCGCCTTCCGGCGTACTGGTGCTCATGACATTGGCAATATTGCTGGATACAACATCCATTTTTTTCCGCTGCACGGAAAGCCCGCTGCCTGCAATTCTTAATGCTGTAAAATCTTCCATTTATTTTGCCTCCGTCAACACGTTCTTGATTCCCCTGAATTTACGCGCCAGAAGTTCTGACGTCAAATTAAACATTAAATGATTTTCCGCAAGGTTGGACATCTCACGATCAAGATCAACTTTTTCATCCGAAGTGACCTGTTTGAATTGATCTCTGGAAATTTCGTCCCCTGCATTAGGAAAATGTTTCTTATGGGTTTGCGTCAAATTAATTCTGGCATCCATGGCATTTTTAAGATCATCTTTAAAAACCAGATCGGTCGGTTTGTAATCCGGTGTATCCAAATTAGCGATATTAGAAGCAATGTGCTTATTGCGCTCTGAGCGGTAATCCAACATGGTGCCCAGCATATTAAAGGTTTTTCCGAATAACGGCTGCATATCCTCATCCCTTCCGACATTTAATAAGCAAATCGCATACCAGACTAATCAATCATCAGGGTTAACATCTTTTATCCCATATTCATTTAATTTGTTGCGCATGGTACGGACACTGATCCCCAATATTTTGGATGCTTTCGTTTTATTCCAGTTTACTTTATTTAACGTGTCAAATATCATGCTTTTTTCCATTTCATACAGTGTGTTGTTTTTCTCATCGCCAATATTTTGACTAAGCCTCTCTTCATGCTCACGCGGTATTGATGGACGCTCAGGGGTTCCCCTGTCTTTTTCTAAAAATAGATTGGACGGCATGATCTGATCGCTCTGACAAATCAAAACCGCTCTCTCGATAACGTTTTCCAATTCCCGGACATTGCCCGGCCATGGATAAGCCATCAACGATGCTTTTGCTTCGGCAGTCAGGACCGGCTCTTTCTTTTCATTGACTTCACTGTATTTTTTTATGAAATGCTCAGCCAGGATAATAATGTCACCGTTTCTTTCCCGAAGCGGCGGCACAATCACCGGAATCACGTTCAACCGGTAATACAGGTCGCTGCGAAATGTCTTTTGGAGAATACGGTTTTGCAAATCGGCATTGGTCGTGGCAATGATCCGGACATCAACCGGCACCGGCATTTTACCACCCAGCCGGTCCACTTCCGATTCCTGAATAACCCGGAGCAGTTTTGCCTGCAACTGAATGTCCATTTCGGATATTTCATCCAGAAGAAGCGTCCCGCCGTCAGCCAGCTCAAACTTGCCCATTTTTTTTACGGTTGCGCCGGTAAAAGCGCCTTTTTCATAACCGAACATTTCACTTTCCAGAAGCTGGGCGGGAATGGCCGCACAATTAACGGCCACAAAAGGCATCTGCCGGCGATTGCTGTGTCGATAAACGAAGCGCGCGAATAATTCCTTCCCCGTGCCGCTTTCACCCTGGATGAGAACGCTGGACTTACTTTTGGCAATGCTTTTGAGCATATCCAGAAGCGTCAGAATTTTTGTATCCTGAGTAATGAGTTCCTTGTGCGGATAAACATTTCCCGCGGTTTCTCCTTCATCTTTATCCGATTTTAATTGCACATTAGCCGCCAGCACATTTTTTACCGCAAATTCCAAATCATCAAGCGAAAAAGGTTTCATGATGAACTCGGATGCGCCTTCTTTCATCGCCTCAACAGCCGTGTTGACTGTTCCGTATGCCGTGATCAGAATCACCGGCGTCGCAGGGGAAATCCGTTTAACACCTCGCAAAACGTCCATGCCGCTCATTTTGGGCATACGCATGTCGGTGACCACACCGGCAAACTGGCCGTTCTTGAATTTAACCAGCGCGTCGGCGCCGTTTTCGGCTGTTTCCACTTCATAACCGCAACTGCTCAAAGACTCATACAGAGCCATTCTCATGGATGAATCATCATCGACAATCAACAATCTTTCCGCGTTTGACATTTAGACATTCTCCATAGCTGTTTCACGATCCTGTACGGCAGGTAAACTGACATTGACAAGCATGCCGCCCTCCGGCGCATTTTCCACAAATATTGAGCCATTATGTTCACTGATAATGTTGTGAACAATGGCCAGCCCCAGGCCTGATCCCCCTTCTTTGGTGCTGAAAAAGGGATCAAATATTCTGGAAATATCGGCAGGCGGAATTCCGGGTCCAGCGTCTTGAAAAATGATTTCGGCGATTTTTTCCCTGGTTTCGAGAAGGCTCTTAGGCGTTAGTCTGGTCAAAATGGTCAATTTCCCGCCATCCGGCATGGCCTGCTGTGCATTCAGAATAATATTGAGGAACACTTGTTTGATCATTTCGGCGTCGGCTGAAATCAAAATATCATTTTCTTCCATATGCACCAGAAGCTCAACGCCCGCCTGTTCGATAATCTGCTCGGAAAAATCAATGACTTCCTTCATGATTTGATGCAAACGGACAACTTTCATCTGCGGCGACGGCGTGCGTGTGAACAAAAGAAGATTGGATATTTTATTATCAACATTCTTCACGGATGAAATGATCTGCAAAACGCGCTCACGGTCTTTCGCTTCGGTCAGGTTCTTTAAAAGCAGGGAGGCAAACAGTTCGATGCTGCCCAGAGGATTGCGCACTTCATGGGCAATATTGGCGGCCATTTCGCCCATGGCGGCGAATTTTTCCGTTCGCTTCGCCATCTCTTCGAGTTTTTCAATTCGCGTCATATCCCGCAAAACAAAGACATTGCCGATGACTGAACCGACAGGCGACTTGAAAGGAGAACAGAATATTTCAAGCGTTCTCCCGCTTATTTTCACTTTATGGCCTGATTCTCCCTTGAAATATTCGGATAAATTGATCATCTGCCAGTCACTGACCGGCATCGATTCAAATAAAATACTGATATGCCGCCCGCTCACGTCAGCAAGCCGGACATCCGTAAACGCCTCGGCGCAAGAGTTAAGTGTCTGGATCCGTCCTTCCAGATCCGTTACGATCACGCCATTGATCAGACTTTCCAGAATATTCTGCAGATAATTCTTGGTCTGCTCCTTTTCCTCAATCGTTTTCAAAAGCTCAACATTCTTATCTTCCAGCTCCTGATTCAGAGACGCGAATCTTTCTTCCAGGCGGGCGTAGGCGCGCTCCAGTTCAGCGGTTGCTTTATTAAAGCTTTCAAATGTTTTCTGTAATAAGGATAGATCCTGCATACTGTTACCCTGTTGACATTAATTTTGTACCCGGTTGCCGTATTTTTCCCACCACTTGGAATCGGCTGTATAAAAATCAACAACCTTGGTCCAGAAGCCTTCCGGTCCTGAAGCAACTCTTATTTGCGCAAATATGTTTTGCGCCTGATCTTCATTGCGCATTTTTAAGTAGGTTTCTCCCACCAGAAACTGTGACCACAATTTTAATTCCTTATCCGTCGTATAAGCAAGCGCTTTGTTATACATATCCAGCCCGCTGGCCAGATTGTTGCTTTTTAGGTACAAATCGCCAATTTCTTTGTAAACCATTCCGGCGCCGGCTTTTTTGGGTGTTTCTTCATCCATGTATTTCACAGCGGTCAGATAGTATTGAAGCGCCTGAGCATTGTCCTTTTGTTCATTGAGCGAACGGGCATAGTTGGAATAAAGCGCTCCGGGGTCAGAGAGTTCCTGACCGGATCGGACAACCGCATGATAATTAACGACCGCCTGCTCATATTGCTGTTTGCGGTAAGATATTTCGGCAAGATTTTTTTGAATCTCCGCCATCATTTTACTTTTTTTCACCGATGGTTTTTCGGCTAGCGTGGTGAGATTTTTTTGCGCGTCATCATACTTTCCCTGACTGATCAGGCCTTCAGAAATATCCAGCCCTACTTGATTGATGATGGATTCCTTTCCGGCAACCTTCAGGTAGCGCGTCAGGATACTTAAATAATCATCCATAAAACCCATTTCTTTTAAACTGAGGGCTATTTTGTTGATCTGAGGATACTCGTCCGCCTGCAAGGGTATGGCGCCATAAGATTTAAAATAGACATAAGCGACGGCAAGATAATCCTTCCTGGCGTAGTATTCATCAATCAGCGCGCCGGATGCAGTTTTTAATCCCTGCGCTGCATCAGCAACTCTTTTGCTTTGCGGATATTGACGCAGAAAATCAAGATAAACATCGGCTGCCCTTCTCCCCTGCCCTTTCTTAATCAGCGCGGCGGCTTTTTGCAGCATGGCTTCTTCGCCGATCTCGCCTGTGGCATTTTTCATCATCAACGTATCATAAGTATCCATGGGATCTTTATAATAATGGATATGGTTCAAAAAACGAAATACTTTCAAGTTCGGCTTCTCGATCCCCATAGACGCCATCGCCAGCATACTTTCATTCGCCTCTTTGGTGTCCGGGTATTTATCAATCATCCGGCTATAAACAGCCAGCGCCGGAGATAATTGCCCGGCCTGCCGATAAGCAGACGCCAGCAGCATCAGGACCTCTTTAATTTTTTCATCATTCGGATACAAATTGGCATAGACAGAAAACGCATGGATGGCTTCATCATAACGCTGCATGGAGATTTTATGAAACCCGTAATCCAACACAAGTTCCTTGGGCATGGCCGCTACGCTCGGCCATTTTTTTTGAGCTTCGCGAAACCAGATTTCGGCATTTGCGGACTGTTTTGCTTTATAGAAAGCGTGAGCAATTAAATAAAAAGATTTTTTAGCATTGACACCGCTGCGATATTTCATCAAATAGCGAATCAACGCCTCGGAAGCCTGAGGGTATTTTCCATCTGTGTAATAGATTTCACCGATCTTGTAATAAGCCTCGGGCACATAAGGCGCGTCCGGATATTTGGCAATCAGATTTTGATATTGCTTGATGGCTTCCGGATAATACTTGATCTGCTCGTAGGTTTTGGCCAGCCGATAATAAGTGAGTGCGTTTTCCTTACGGGGATCCGGGAAATTCGCCAGCGTGTTCTTATAAAATTCCGCCGCAATGAGCAGATTTTCCTTACTCCCTTCTTTGCCCAGAAAATAGTGGCAATCGGCCATGTGACGCAGTGCCCGCTGCCCCCATTCCTTATTGGTGTCATCGCGCGAAATAAATTCTTTAAATGTGACCAAAGCCTGGCTGTATTTTTTTTCTTTCAATTCACCCAGTGCTTTAATGTACAAAGCCGATTCCGAACGGGGTTCTACAATATTTTTTTCATCCGGCTCCTTAAATCCCTCTTCCTTTGCTGGCTCTGCTTCCGCCAATTTGGGTGGCGGCGGCATTAACTTTTCATTTCCCATGATGAGAGCCTTAAAGGATTCTCTTTTTTTACTCACATCTTTTTTGGGGCTATCCTGGGTTTGTTTAGGACTGGACACGACACTGGGAGTTTCTTTTCTGCTGGTTGGTTTAGCTTCCAGTCTCGCCGTTTCTCTTGCCGTCCCTGCCTTGTAATACCCCTTGTCGATTGCTTCCTGCTCAGATTTAAACACAATCCGGTGATATTTTTTGACTTGATTGTAAAAAGGCATCCCCGGCAGATGATAACGTTTGGATGTTGTATTACCGACAACAGTCATAGATGAATTGGATGCATTAATTTTCTCAGTCTCTTTTGATTGAGCTGTTTTCTTCGCAGGCGCTGATTTGATTCCACTTAAAGAATGAATAAAAACCTTCTCAATGTTTTGTTTGCGTTTCACATCCTCCGCTGCTACCGATGCTTTTTGCCTTGTCCCGTATTTTCCGGAATAGACGCGATACCACATACCCCGTCCCGGAACTTGAGCTTCCTGTACAAAAGCGTCATATCCTTGCGCACGGAGGCTTCTGATGTCCGTTTCCGCCTGATCAATCGTTTTGTATGACGCCAGATGAACGGAATATATCGCGGCACTTACCGGGGCAGCCCCGATAAGCATTATAAAAAACAATATAAAAAATAAAAAAATTTCTTTCATTAAACTGTTTTTCTGACATCCCATTTTTAATTCTCATCGAAAATAAATTTTCTATCAATAAAAGCAATTTACATACCATAAGATTTTTTCAATATATTCGGATACAAATTATTCAAAATCCCGAACAATTCATCCTATTTCCATCTTCCGTTCTGTCAAATAGCCAACTTTGCAGTCAAGATATTGACGCGCTTGCCGATATTTAAAATTATATCATGTCTCATGCCGACTGTGTTACAGTACTTTCGGTTCTGACATATTTTTCAAAGATGGCATTTGACTTGCATTCTTTTTTGAATATTATCATTTTTCCTATGGAGCCGGCAATGAGTGACATGTGTATGAATGGCACAGAAGACAAAAGAGAGTATTCAAGAGTTGATGCCCACATCCCCCTTGAATACAAGCTTATTAAGTCTGACCAGAAAGATACAGTGCGTTCTCGATTGGCGGGTGAATCTATTCTTGCCGAGTATAAATCATTGCCCAATCCTGATGACCAGTTAATGGCCCAATGGCTTCAATCCATTAATGCCAAACTAGACGAAATTATTCGGATGATGACCCTTCATCAAGACGGATTTAATCGCCTGAATATGACGAAAGTAAACATCAGTGGCGGCGGCATACGCTTTAACTCGCATGAGTCTTTTGCACCGGGTGATATTCTGGAAATGAAGGTCATGCTTGGCATGCAAAAACCGATTGCGCTCTTCTTATATGGTGAAGTTGTAGAAGTGGCCAAGCCCCATCCGGAATATGACACATCCACGCAATTCATTAATATGGATGATTTTATCCGTGATGAAATTATTCGTTTTGTCTTTGAAACGGAAAGGGAAATCCTGCGGGAAAGAAGGAGGTAGATCCCTTAGCTCATGATTGTTATTATTGGTTTTGTCATTGTTACGGTTTGCGTTATTGGCGGCTATCTTCTGGAAGGTGGCAATCTTTCCGTTATATTTCAGCCCGTGGAATTGATGATTATCGGTGGTGCAGCCATTGGTGGTTTTATCATTGCATCACCTATGAAAGTGATCAAAGCTACCGGATCCTCGATTGCGCGTATTTTTACGAATAAACCTTATACTAAAAAGGATTATATCGAAGTCCTACTGATGATCAACGGCATATTCTACAAAATCCGTCAGCAGGGGCTGGTTTCTATTGAATCGGACGTGGATGAGCCGGTGCAAAGTCCGCTTTTTTCCCCGTATCCTCAGATTCTGAAAAATCATGCCGTCATCAGCCTGATCACAGATACCCTGCGCACGGTTATGACCACCACGATTGCCCCCCATGAACTGGAAGCCCTCATAGATCAGGAATTGGAAGCCCATCATGAAGAAGCCATGGGTCCCGCCCACAGTGTTGCAACGGTTGCGGACGGGTTGCCGGGGCTTGGTATTGTCGCCGCCGTCATGGGGGTTGTGTTAACCATGGGCAAGATCAAGGAACCGCCGGAAGTCCTCGGCGCCAGCATTGGCGCGGCGCTGGTCGGAACATTTACCGGCGTTTTGCTGTGTTATGGTTATGTCGGTCCCATGGCCAAAAACATGGAGTTTGTCGCCAACGAAGATTTACAATACCTGAATGTTGTTAAAGTGGCGCTTCTGGCTTTTATCGGTGGCGGCGCTGCGCCGAAAGTGGCGGTGGAATTCGGAAGGCGTGTTATACCGTCGGAAGCCAAACCTTCCTTTATTGAAATGGAAGACGCGCTGCGGGCAGCCAAAAAATAAGACATCTGCCGTAGTTTAAAGGGAAAGTAGCATTATCCATGGAAGAACGTCATCAGCAAATCATTATCAAAAAGGTTAAAAAGAAACAAGCAGGCGGCGGGCATGGCGGCTCGTGGAAGGTTGCGTATGCTGATTTTGTTACGGCCATGATGGCTTTTTTCCTACTGCTGTGGCTTTTGAGTATGGTTTCCGATCAAAAGCGAGCCGCACTTTCCGAGTATTTCCGCCATTACAGTGTTTTTCAGGAAACCGGTTCATCGGCGGTAACATCCAAAGATTCAAGAATGACCGATCCAAGATTTATAACTGACATTGGCAATGATTCCATTAAAGCTCCTTACAGTAATGCCCGGGGAAAAGGCGAAAGCGAATTCAGAAAGAAAGCCAAGAAAAAACCCACCGTCAGCGATGAAGAAGTCGTGAAAAAAATCAGAACCTCCATTGACGATAAGATGGCAGGCGTCAGAGACCAGATCCTTCTGGACATCATTGAAGGCGGCATAAGAATCCAAGTCATTGATACGGAAGGCTCGATGATGTTTCCTCTGGGATCAGATCAGCCAACCCCGAAGGCAAGGGAAATCCTCAAACTGGTTGCCGAAAACATTAATGAGCTGCCGGGAAAAGTCGTGGTAGAAGGTCACACGGATTCCGCGCCATTCAAAGGCGGAAAACTTACCAACTGGGAATTGTCCACGGCCCGCGCATCGGCTGCAAGGCGGGTTCTTGAAGAAAACGGTACGGAAGCCGAGCGGATTGCCCGCGTTGTCGGTTATGCCGATCAGGAATTGCTGCTGCCGCTGGATCCCCTCGATCAGCGAAACCGCCGCATCAGCATTATCGTCCTTCAATCAAAAGAGTGACCTATTCGGACAGGCACACATCCACAACAAACGTTCCTTCATCAATTTCAAAGGGAATAATCAAACTTGGCCCGCCCATGACATGAGAAATGGAATGATTCTTTCCTGAAACAACCGTTGGAATCGCCGCCTGAATATAAAAACCTTCAGCCTCGAGATTTTTTCTTGCAACACCCGAAATCATGTTGGTAATCTCGCCTACGGCATCCTTAATGTCATTATTCAGACTTTTTATACTTTCACCCAGCATATTGGAGACAATTTTGAGAATTGCCCCTTCACTGAAGCTCAGCGCCAGTGAACCGGTTGCCGATCCCGTCAATCCGATAATGCCCGAAATATCACCCTTGGCCAGATTATCCACTTTCAAATACGGCTTTCCCGCGCGAGGCTCGACAAAAGCCATGGTTTTTAATACGTTGGTTGTTCCTTCTAAAAAAGGATTAATAAATTTGACGTTCATATATTCCCCTTCGTGCTTTTCTATCATCATGATTGATTATTTATTAATGTTTTCCATTATTTTTTTAATTTTTTCGTTGAGGACTTCAGCGGTAAAAGGTTTGACGATATAATTGTTGACGCCCGCTTTGACCGCTGCAACCACGTTGTCCTGAAGCGCTTCCGCCGTCACCATCAGAAACGGCGTTTTGGCCAGTTCCTCGTCTGCGCGCACGGCCTTGAGCAATTCCAAACCGGTCATGTTCGGCATGTTCCAATCGGAAACAATGACGTCAATTTTCTGTGATTTCAGAGCTTTGAGCGCCATAACACCGTCTTCCGCCTCCACAATATCTTCATAGCCGACTTGCTTCAATAGATTACGAACCACTTTTCTCATGGTAGCAAAATCGTCAACGATTAAAACTTTGATATTCTTTTCATTCATATATTACCTCACTATATTATTTTAGCTTTTTGGCTGAATGCTATCATTCAGTTAACGTTCCTGAGCCAATTCGAACAGCCCTTCCGTATCAATAATCAAACCAATTCGACCGTTCCCCAGAATGGCGCCACCGGCTAACCCCTTGATGTTCTTTAATCCTTCTCCCAGGCCTTTGACCACGACTTCCGCCTTGCCGATAATTTTATCGACCATCAAACATCTTGAGCCGCTTTCACTATCGACAACGACAACAATAGCATCCCAGGGTTCTTTGTGCTCCGGCTCAATATCAAATAAATCATACATGCGAATCAGCGGCATCAATTGTCCCATCGCGTTGATCATTTCACCGCGCCCTACGACACGGGTATAACTTTCACGCGTCGGGCGTAACGCTTGACGGATGGATATCGTGGGCAGAATATAACTTTCGGTGCCAACTTTCACGATCATGCCATCGATAATGGCAAGCGTCAGGGGGAAACGGGTGATGAAGGTTGTTCCTTCTCCGAGGGTACTTTCAATTTCTATTTTACCGCGAAGCTTTTCAACGGCGCGCTTGACAACATCCATCCCGACACCACGGCCTGACACATCGGTTACTTTTTCAGCCGTGGATAAACCGGGCATAAAAATAAGCTTAAAAATTTCCTGATCACTGAGATTTTCATCGCTCTGGATGACGCCTGATTTAATGGCCTTGTTAATAATTTTC
Organism: uncultured Smithella sp.; assembly: GCA_964450075.1. Lineage (GTDB taxonomy): Bacteria > Desulfobacterota > Syntrophia > Syntrophales > Smithellaceae > UBA8904. The sequence goes on along the minus strand of CAYVFA010000001.1, from coordinate 75,091 downwards.
TGTTTGTCCAGCCCTTTACCATCATCAGCAATTTCGATCACAATATTGCCGCCCCGATGATAAGCCTTCAAGGTGATCATGCCTTTTTCCGTTTTGCCCGCTTTGATTCTATCAGCTGTCGTTTCCAGTCCATGATCCACGGAATTGCGGATCATATGGACCAGCGGATTATAAATTTCATCAACCATGTTGCGGTCGATTTCCGTATCTTCACCCACCAGCTCCACCGAAACATTCTTCCCTGCATTTTTAGCTAAATCCCGCACCAAACGGGACATGCGTTGAAACGTCTGTTTGATGGGAATCATTCTTAAACTGGTGGATACGCGCTGCAGGGCTGAAGTAATTCGGAAAAACTGTGAAATATCGCGGGTCAATCTTTTATCGGCATTCACCTGATTTTTTAGATCCTGAGAAATCATGGACTGGGTAATGACCAGTTCGCCGACCATATCGATCAGATCATCCAGTTTATTGGTATCCACGCGGATGGTCGTTAAATCCGTAACCTGTTCAACCTGCTTGCGCAATGCCTGTGAAACCTGTTTGGGTTTAACAACACCCTCTTCAATTAACGCCTGCCCTATTTTTTTATCCGGTGACGCCGCATTTGTTTTCAGCGTCTGTTCCAGCTTTTCCTTGGAAATGATGCCGTCATCCACCAGAATGTCGCCGATTTTCTTATTGCCGGCTTCTGTGTCAAAACCTTGTTCGATTCTATGGATTCTGGTTGTCAGCGAGGGGATGTCCAGATCGGCCGCCTCGGCGGTTTTTCCCTCCAACACGTCTTTTAATTGACCGATGAGCGTTTTGAGCATATCCGCGCCATCCAGAACGACATCAATCAAAGAAGGTGTAACGGATATTTCACCATTGCGGGTTTTGTCTAAAAGGCTTTCCAGATTATGCGCCAGAGACCGGATTTTCTCCAGATTCAGAAAACTGGCAACCCCTTTGATGGAATGAAAAGGACGAAATATGGCGTTGATATAATCTTTGTTTTCCGGTTCGTTTTCCAGATTAAGAATATTGATTTCAATCTCTTCAATATATTCAAGACCTTCGGCAATGAAGTCACGGGTCAGCGATTCATCCTGTATCTCGATTTTATCGCTTGCGGCAGGTTTACTTTCCCCGGCATCCTGCTTTGCCTGATCCGGTTTGTTTTCTTCATCAACCGATACACTGGCAATACTTGCCTCACCGGCGACCGCGCTGCTTTTTACAAGAAATTCTTGAATGTTGCCTTCATATTTGCCTGTATTACTGTAACTGTCGGCGATTTCCTGCATCAGGTGAATGCCGCTTTCAAATACGCTTGCGGCCGAATCTTTATCGTCAATTCCGCCTAAAATGGTTTTTTCCATGATTTGGGTCAGACTGGCCGCGCAACTTTTTATGGGAGTGATTTTGAGTTTTTTCGCCTCATCGATAATCAGCTCCAGTTGGTTGAGCAACTTACCCGCCATCGGAATATCCACCTCTTTACTATCCATAAAAAGATATTCCTGGGCCAATGCATTTAAAAGTTTGATTAAATTTTGACAATCCATAATTACACCATTTTAACGATTTCTGAAGCGATCTTTTCGAGTGAAACTACTTTATCCGCCGCGCCCAGCTTGATGGCTTCTTTGGGCATGCCAAACACAATACAGGATTTTTCATCCTGCGCAATGGTACTTGCTCCCGCATTTTTCATCTCCAGCAACCCCTCCGCGCCATCCGCCCCCATGCCGGTCAAGATGACACCGATTGCGTTGGCCCCTGCATATTTGGCTGTTGATTTAAACAGCACATCGACGGCTGGACGCTGATGATGAACCATCGGTCCTGTTTTTACTTCCACATAATATCTCGCCCCGCTCCTTCTGAGAATCATATGAAAATTGCCGGGCGCCAAAAGAGCGGTTCCCGGTGTCACGGAATCATTATCCTGAGCTTCTTTGACGGATATCTGTGAAAGATCGTTGAGTCTGGCGGCAAATGCCGTGGTAAAATTGGCAGGCATGTGCTGGACAATCACAATCCCGGGAGAATTCGGTGGCATTTTGGTTAAAACATTTTTGAGGGCTTCCGTTCCGCCCGTCGATGCGCCAATCGCAATGACTTTATTGGATGTCTGGGCCAGTGCCCGTATCGGTTCCGACGACGAAGTGTCTTCCTGGATCGATTCGTCCCTTTTAGCAATTCTGACGCGAGACGCCGCCCGGATCTTATCGGCCAACTGCGCTGACATATCCCCGACACTGTAAGCCGTGCTGGGCTTAGCAATCACATCCACCGCGCCGATATCCATGGCTTCCAGGGTTAACTTTCCACCCTGGGGCGTCAGAGAACTGACAATGATGGCCGGAATCGGATAGTACTTCATCAATTTTCTCAGAAACGTCAAACCATCCATGCGCGGCATTTCAATATCCAGGGTGATGACGTCCGGTTTCAGAGTGACAATCTTTTCCCTGGCAATATAGGGATCCGGCGCCACACCAATCACCTGAATATCAGGATATTTGGAAAGTTCTTCTGAAAAAACTTTTCTGACGATCGCAGAATCATCAACAACGAGCACCTTTATTTTGTTCACTTTGCCGTCCTTCTTCGCATCCGGAAGATTGGTCCTTTTCAGCCGAAAGGATACGATCTTTAATTCTTTTCAGTCTCCAGATTCATGGTCACACCCAGATACTGATCGTCCGAATCAAATGTCATGTTCAAGATCGCATGACTGTCTTTGTCTTTATTAAATTTACCCGTTTTCCCCTCGTACCGTGGAATCGATAAGTTAAAAACCTGCGTCGCATCCAGTTTATTGAGAAAACTTCCGGCGATCATATTCAATGCCTCTTTGGCGCAATCTTCCAAAGTTATATCTGTGACGTCTTCCGGTTCCAAACCCAGCATATTTTGGGCCATGATGGACGTTACCCCCCGGGATAAATATGCCTTGATTTCTCCTTTGATGGGTCCGCTGAATTGAATCGATGTCACCATGTCATACTGGATGTCTTCATCAAAGGGTTCCAGAAAAACAAAAAACATTTTCTCGAATACTTCAAAAATCGAGGTCATCAGCAGTTCTTGTATCTTCTTCGTATTGGCCATCGTTTCCAACTCCTATCACTTCGTAAAGAACCTTTTTAATTTCTTCCGGCAAAAAAGGTTTTTTAATAAAACCTTTTGCCCCGCAAGCAAAAGCTTCCTTCATGCGCTGATCAGATCCTTCCGTTGTAATCATGATCACTGGAATTTCCTTCAAGGTATCGTTTTTTGCCAGTAACGCTAGAAATTCCAAGCCATTGACTTCCGGCATGTTGATATCGGAAATGATCACATCCACCCAGTTATCGGCAAGCAACTCCATGGCCTCTCGGCCATTTCCCGCTTCCAGGCAATTATCCATCTTAAATCCGGATATGGTTACAATTTTTTTGATGACTGCCCGAATGGAATTGGAATCATCCACAATTAAAACATTAAATGACATAACGTCACCTTCCCTTAAGTATGACTATACAATACTGATGAGTTCTTTGGCGCTATTTAAATCATCCGACAACATCACCATGCTTATTTCCAGATCCTTCATCCTCAAATTAAATTTTTTGAGCAGTTCGCCCACCGCCCGCTGCGCCAGACCTTCCACCGCGCTGCCGATGCCCATCATCAAGCACGCTTCATCCGCCATGTAAACAATCCATGGCATGGTCTTGTCTTCTTTTTCGAGCAGATCCGGTCGATGATGAAAAGAAATGGCGTCACGTATTTCTATCGGGAAATTCCAGTGTTCGGCAATTTTCCCACCCAGATCCGCATGGTTGATTCCCAAAACCGTCTCCTCCGCCTCCAGAAACGACATGTGGTGTTCTGAAACAAGCATCACGATTTTTTTCATTTCATCGCGGACAAACTCACCCATAATGATTTTCCCGACATCATGCAGAAGCGCCGCCGTGTAAAGCGTTGTATTCTCTTCGCCGGTGATCTTCCTGGATAAAATCTGCGACATTAAGGCCACCGCCACGGAATGTTCCCACAAATCCGTCGCCTTGTCGTAATAGCCGGATGAACCTTTTTTGTAATATTTGGAAATGCCGGCCGTCTGAATCGCCCGCAAAAGATTCTTCTGGCCCAGATACATGACCGCGTCATTAATGTTGCTGATTTTATGCTGAGACCCGAAATAGGATGAATTGGCCATCTTCAGGATGTTTGCCGTTATGGAGGGATCATATTTAACAACATTGGCCACCTGCAAAACAGAGTAGTCCGGTTTGCTGAGCAATTGAGCAACTTTGCTGCCTGTCGCGGGAAATGCCGGAATGGTATCAATTGATTTCAGGATACGTTTGATTGCATTCATAGTTCTTTCATTTCACCTCCGGAGGTTCGAACAAATATTTTCCCCGTAGCCATTTCCAGACGAACGGTTCGATTATGATTCGCGCCCGTATCTTCAGCATTAACCATAACATTGTTCTTCCAGAATATTTTCCTCATGGCCATAATATTTTTCTGACCAATACGGAAAAAATTTGTATCATCCAGGATACTGGCGCCACCGGCCACCTTGACAATCATTCGTTTCTTTTCCGCCCCTAAGGCATAACAGGCTTTAAACAACGATGGAATACCCGTATCGGCAAACATCGCAGGATTATCTTTAGCCTTCCTTTCATCCAGATTAGAATCCGGTAGCATGTAATGCAGAAGCCCTCCGACCTTGGCAAAAGGATCAAAAACAGCAATACCGATACATGAACCCAACGCGTATGTAATAATGACGTCGTTCGTGCTGTTACTGACCTTTATGTCAGATATTCCGACAATTAAATCGCTCATAGATTATTTTAAATAAACGCTCGGTTCAACATAATTAAAACGATGCTTCAAACCGGTCAAGCTTTCCGAATGACCGACAAAAAAATATCCGCCGCTTTTCAGGGAATCGTAAAACTTGTTGACCAAAACATTCTGGGTACTTTTGTCAAAATAAATCATGACATTCCTGCAGAAGATGACATCATAAGTATTTTGGAAATGAAAATGATCCATCAGGTTAAACCGCTGGAATGTGATCATTTTTTTCAAATCACTTTTAATCCGAACATAGCCTTCGGAATTCCCCGTCCCGACCTGAAAATACTTTTTTAAAATAGGAAGCGCAATTCCTTTCGTTCTGTCCTGAGCATAAATTCCGGCCTGGGCAATTCGTAATACCTTTGTTGAAATATCGGTTGCCAAAATGGAAGCATCTAATGGAATTTGTCCGACGGCTTCCGAAACCGTAATGGCCAGGGTGTAAGGTTCTTCGCCGGTGGAACATCCCGCAGACCAGATTTTGAAACTTTTTTGAGCTCCCCGGTGGCCGGATTTTTCTAAATTGGCCAGCAAAATATGTCGAAGTCTTACAAAATGGCTCTCCTCACGAAAAAAAGATGTTAAATTGGTTGAGATCGAATCGATCATGGAGATCAATTCTTCGGTACCCTCATTGGTTGTAACATAATGGTAATAATCGGTAAAGGATTTATAACCGCCAGCCCGAAGCCGTTTGCTCAAACGCGCCTTGACCAGTTCTTTCTTGCCTTCGTGAAGAAAAATTCCGCATTGTTCGTAAACAAGACGACTGATCTTTTCAAAGTCGCTGTTTTTCAATTCAAAAGTATTTAGTGACATATTTTAGCACACGCTTTCCATCTTTTTCTATTTTAACCTTATAACATTGAATTCTTATATGCAATTATTTTACACAATAAAAACAAATATTGTGATTATGCAAGCAATGACTGTTGATTTTATGACGGACCTTATCAATTACCACCTGAATGTTTATATTTTGACGCTTTTTTGTATTTTAATGTTGTATTTTTAGCGCTTTTATTTTAATATGCGTCAAATTTACAACTAACAAAGTTTTAACACCAACGAAGGAATTCATATGTCAAACGGAAAAATCCTCATTGCTGACGATAACGAGCTCAACAAGGAAACGCTTGCGGAAATTCTGAAGGAAGAAGGTTACGAAGTCAAAGCCGTCAACGATGGACGTGAGGCGATCAATACTTTTCTTGAAGAACCCTACGACCTGGTCATCACGGACCTTCGCATGCCTAAAGTGGACGGACTGGAATTGCTTAAATACATTAAGGGCGTTAATCGTGATAATATCGTCATCATGATTACCGGGCACGCCACAGTAAACGTGGCCGTTGCCGCCATGCAAATGGGCGCTTTCGATTTTATATCCAAGCCCATTAAAGATGATCTGGTCAAGTTATCGGTCAGCCGCGCCATGAATTTTGCCAAACTTCGTAATGAAAACGTGTCCTTAAAAGATAACCTCCGGGAAAGGCAGAATTTTAACAAAATCATCGGCTATAGCGACTGTATGAAAAAAGTTTTTGATACGATTGATAAAGTATCTCATTCGGACAGTACCGTTTTAATTACCGGTGAAAGCGGAACGGGCAAGGAATTGGTGGCCCGGGAGATTCATTTCAAGAGCGACCGGAGCCATCAGCCGATGATTCCGGTTAACTGTGGCGCGATACCGGAAGACCTGCTGGAAAGCGAACTCTTCGGTCACGAAAAAGGCGCTTTCACCGGCGCCATTCGCAGTCGGATGGGACGATTTGAACTGGCTCAGGGTGGCACGATATTTCTCGACGAAATCGGCGACATGAGTCCGTCTCTCCAGGTGAAAGTCCTCCGTGTCATACAGGAAAGAAAGTTTGAACGTATCGGCGGCGTCAAAACCATTGAAGTCGATGTTCGCATTATCACTGCCACCAACCAGGATCTGGAAAAGGCGGTCGCCGACAAACAATTCCGTGAAGATCTTTTCTACCGGATTAACGTCATTCCCATTCATCTGCCCCCGCTTCGTGAACGCGGATCGGACATCTCGATTCTCGCCAATCATTTTTTAATGCATTTTAATCAACTCAAAAAGAAAAATATTGAGCGGATCACACCTGACACCGTCAGCCATTTGATGTGCTATAACTGGCCCGGCAATGTCCGGGAGTTGCAGAATTTGATCGAAATGCTGGTGGTCATGAAAGACGAAGGTGAAATCTCGGTTGATGATTTACCCGCTAAAATACGCAACGCCACAGGCGAAAAGGCAGGTTCGAGAATCACAACGTTATCGGAAGAAGGCATAGACTTTAACGAGCAGGTCAGCCGCCTGGAAAAAGAGCTTCTACTGAAAGCGCTGAAAATGAGCGGTGGCGTCAAAAACCGTGCAGCCAAACTGCTGAACCTCAACCGCACCACGCTGGTGGAAAAACTGAAGCGATTGAATATCGCCAACGACTGGGTGGATTAATACCTAGCAACCATTTTCTGAAAACGCGAATTGGGGTGCAAACCGGCGGCGTCGGCTGAAAATTCAGATTTTATCCTTTTCACAAAATACATGGCCACCGACCCTTTATTTTTTGCCATAATCTGCCCGCGTACTTCGGTTTCAAAATAATCCTTAATCCGAACATAGGTTGTTTCGGAAATGTTGACTTTGCCGCTCTCACCCGATGATTCCATGCGACTGGCCAGGTTCACTGAATCACCCCAGACATCATAGACAAATTTCTTTTCACCCACAATACCGGCCATCAGCGGGCCAGTATTGATTCCGATTCGGATATCAAAGACAGGACGGCCTTTACACGTTTTTTCCTGATTGATTTTTTCGATTAAAGACTGGAATTCCAGCGCGCCCAGCACCGCGTCTATTTCATGCGTTTTACTGGCCACGGGCACGCCCGCGACAAACATGTAAGCATCACCGATCGTTTTTAGTTTTTCCAGCCCGTATTGATCCATGACCCGATCAAAGCTTGAAAATACTTCATCAAGCTCTCTGACGAGTTGATCGGGTGTCAGTTTTTCCGTAATTTTAGTAAAGCCGACGATATCAGCAAAAACAATCGTCGCTGATTTATAAAAGACGGGCTTGACCAGCCCATCATCCTTGAGTTCCTGAGCAACCGCGGGAGGTAAAATATTCAAAAGCAGCTTATCGATTTTTTCTTTGTCAGACCTTAATTCCATGCTCTGCTCGTCTATTTTTTTCGATTTTAACCAGCTTCGGTATCTCGTTTCATGTAGCAGGAAGATAAACGAAATAGAGACAAATGTTGCGCTGATCAAATCCAGAAAACTATATCGGGCGCTGAGGCTATCAAAGGATATTCCCTTAAAATAACCCACTGCAAAAAATGTGATAAGCGATGCGGCAATGACCGACAAAGCCGCCCGCCTGTCAACCGGAGCAACGGCCATGATCATCAAAATAAAAGTGTATCCTCCCATGTAAACGGAATCGGCTTTTGTCAACGCGGTCAACAAGCCGCAGGAAATGGCCAGATAGGCTCCGATGATGACGAGAAAAAGCATATGATATCGGGCAAACCGCGAGGTGAGATACAGAATAAAAATGATCAGACTGACGATGGACAGGCCAATGCGGATATAGGGAATGAGAAATTCATCCGGATGGAGTTGGTGGTCAAGGGAGATATACGGTAGCCAGGCGACCATGGTAATGATGGTAACAACGAAGAGAACCCGGCCGCATTGATAGTTTAATTCTTCAGCAAAAGTCGGCGGGTAGTCGGCTCTTTCATCTTCGAAAAAAGAATAAGCCCGTAATCGTTCGAGTATGTATCGTAGAACAACCACATCATCGCCCTTCTGTCAGCGTCCAGTCCGTCTGCTTAGGGATTCGGACAATCACACGGCAGGGAGAACCGCTGACACCAACCAGCCGCAATGGAAAAATAAATATTTCACCGTTACCGGAAATGCTTCCTTTGGAAAAGGGAACAAAAGAAACATCCAGAGGTTTTGTCAGATCGATGATCGTGTATCCTTGACTTTCGCGCAAGGGCTCTCCTGCCCAAAATCATCAATGAATATTTTTCAGCTACGCTTTATCATATTCGCCAAAAATCATGGTAAAGACCGCGCGCCCCTGAGTGGCGGAGCGCAGGTCCGTGGAATAGCCAAACATGGCTTTGAGAGGAACCCTGGCTTTTATTTCAGCAACCGGCCCTTTAGGATTGACTGCCTGAATTTCACCCCGACGGGCGTTAATATCACCGATCACATCGCCCATAAACTCGCTGGGTGTAATAATATCCACCACCATAATCGGCTCGAGCATAAGCGGATCCGCCGCAAGACAGCCGTCACGAAACGCAGTGGCAGCAGCGATTTTATAACCCTGTGTGGAAGATTCTCCATCACGATAAGCGCCACCGGTTAATTTAACGCCGACATCGATCACCGGATAACTGTTGAGGACGCCGCTCATCATCGCTTCCCGGATGCCTTCTTCTATCGCTTCATGATACTCGGCAGGGATCACTTCCTCAGATAGTTGATTAACAATCTCGTTGCCCATCCCCCGTTTACGCGGAACCAGCTCGATGCGCACTTGTCCAAAATGTCTTTTTTCACCCAATTCCTTTTCGAAGACACTTTCAATTTCGAAGGGCTTTTGAATCGTTTCGCGATAAACAACACGCGGACGGCCGACATTAACACGGGCATTGAATTCCCGAAGCAGTCGATCCACAATAATTTCCAGATGTAGTTCACCCATCCCGGAAATCACCGTCTGTGCGGTTTCATCATCATACTTAACACGCAACGTCGGATCTTCATCGGTCAGTTTGACCAGCGCCTGCGCCAATTTATCCTGATCGGCGGGAGTTTTCGCTTCAATAGCCTGACTGATCACCGGCTCATAAAACTCCATTTGTTCCAGAACGATCGGATGCGCTTCGTCACACAGCGTATCGCCAGTGGTCGTTTCCTTCAATCCCAAAACAGCGACCAACTCCCCCGCTGACGCTTTGTCTATTCTTTCCCGCTTATTGGAGTGCATCTGTAAAAGACGGGCTATTTTTTCTTTCTTCTTTTTGACAATATTATAAACTTCACTGTTGGCAAAAATCTGGCCGGAATAAATGCGCAGATACGTCAGTTTGCGTCCATCATCCAGCTGGATTTTAAAAGCCAGCGCCGCCAGCGGTTCTTTGTCAGAACTCGATCTGACTTCTTCTAGCTTTGTTTTTGGATTCATGCCTTTGACCGGAGGAACATCTTCCGGTGAAGGGAGGTAATTGACCACCGCATCCAGTATGGGCTGAACGCCTTTATTGCGGAGCGCCGTGCCACACATGACCGGCACAACTTTTAAAGCAATGGTTGCCTTGCGCAAGGCGGCATTAATTTGAGCGACTGATAATTCCTCTCCGGCCAGATAAAGATCCGCCAGCTCATCATCACAGTCCGCAAGGGTTTCAATCATTCTCTCCCGCTCATGGGCGGCGGCATCGGCGAAATCCTCAGGTATCTCACTTGTGGCATATTCCACACCCTGAGAATTATCATCCCAAATCAGCATTTTCCGGTTGATTAAATCAATTACGCCGCGGAATGTATCTTCGCTGCCTACTGGAATTTGAACAGGCACGGGAGTGGATTGAAAACGGTCACGCATCATATCAATCACATGAAAATAATCAGCGCCGACGCGATCCATCTTGTTGACGAAGGCGACCTTGGGAACGGCGTATTTATCCGCCTGGTGCCAGACAGTTTCTGATTGCGGCTCGACGCCCGCGACAGCGCAAAACACGACAACTGCGCCGTCAAGCACGCGCAGGGATCGCTCGACTTCAATGGTAAAATCGACATGTCCGGGCGTGTCAATAATGTGAATTTCTGAATTCTTCCACGTACAGGTGGTTACCGCGGAGGTAATGGTGATGCCTCTTTCCTGTTCCTGAGGCATCCAGTCCATAACGGCTTCCCCGTCGTGGACTTCACCTATTTTATAGGATTTACCGGTATAAAACAGGATTCTTTCGCTGACGGTTGTTTTGCCCGCGTCGATGTGAGCGACAATGCCGATATTGCGCGTACGTGATATTTTGGATTTCGGGGCCATAACAGTTTCAGTTTTTCTCCTCTTTAACCGGCGCGAAGAGATCGAGATCCGGTCGAAAGGGATTAACGGTGGAAATATGCCCTTTAATTGAAGACAGTTCTTTTCCGTTGACCAATATTTGAACGGATTTAATATCGGGAATATTAGCAGTCAATGTATTCGTCAATGAATAGATGGTGACCATTTCCGCCGTGGAACCACCTGGATGGGACTTGGTCAGATGATCGCTGAAGGTGACTTGCGCCAAGCCCTCTTTATCCACCTTTACGTCTTTGAGCGTAACATTGGCGGGAAAAGTATTGACATTGCCCGTTTTGGAACCAGCCAACAGGGCTTTGACGACTTCTTTTGCCTGTTCTGCCGCATCGTCTGCTTTATAAATATAGCGTTTCTCAGCAACCAGAAAGCGCTCCTGAGGGTCCGAAAAATAAATTTCTGCAATTCTTTTTTCTTTCTTTTTCAGGGCTTCCATATCCACAGGCGGAAATAATGCGTTAAACAAGATGACAAAGAAAATCACCAGCAATAAAAAGACACCGCCGATGATGGCGACTAAATAAACGACTCGAGTGGATTTCTTTTTCTTCCGGTCTTTAAAATCTTCAGACCGGCGCTGCTTTTTTGTGGACATAATGATGGACTCCTCTTGCGAAAAACTGCGCCAATCTAGGGTATTTTTCTTTTACTGTCAAGCACAACAAGCTTTCGTCTGGACAAGAACGTTCGCATGGTGCAAAGCACTAAATTATTACTTCATTCCGGGTAAAAAAAACAGCCCGCGGAATAACACACGGGCTGTTTTGAAATCTGTTTTGCTGCAAAACGGGTTTTAAAAATTTTCCGCTAATAGCTCGTAATACGACTGCGGGTGCAGGCAGGCGGGACATTCCTTCGGTGCTTCAGCGCCTTCATGGACATAACCGCAATTGATGCAGTGCCACTTGGCAGTCGTTTTCTTTTGAAACACTTCACGGTTGGCAATATTGGCAACAAGCTTGCGATATCTTTCTTCATGAAACTTCTCTACTTTGGCAATCTGCTCAAATGAACGCGCGACTTCGGGAAATCCTTCCTCTCTGGCTACTTTGGCAGCCTCGGCATACAGGACAGTCCATTCCATATTTTCACCAGCGGCAGCAGCCTCCAGATTGCTTTTCGTATCGGCGATCACCCCTGCCGGAAAAGCCGCCGTAATTTCTAGTTCCCCGCCTTCGAGATACTTAAAGAACACTTTGGCATGTTCTTTTTCATTTTCCGCCGTTTCCAGAAAGAATCGGGAAATTTGTTCATATCCTTCTTTCTTTGCAGCACTTGCAAAAAATGTGTAGCGATTCCTTGCCTGTGACTCCCCTGAAAAAGCTGCCAGTAGATTTTTTTCTGTCTTCGTTCCTTTAATTGATTTTGCCATCATTTATCTCCTCTCGTTGTTGTTTGTCATGAATTAATATTTTTTCAAACGATAATCAACAGTTATTTCGTTTTTTTGTCTATCACAAAAGTTTTTCGTATCACTACGCTGTTTATAATTAACAACAAAAACGCTAATGTCAAATATGTTTAAAATTTAGTTAATTTTTAAGTCATATTGTAGTATGTAAAAAAAAATATTAATGATATATTTCTTTCGTACAACATTATTTATCATGAGGAGGAACCAAAATTATGGCAACCGTCATGCCCGAAGGTGAAAATATTCAGAAAGCGATTAAATGGATTTCTGCCAACAGAGAAGATAATGCCGCTTCGCCACTATATGTACTGGTTGAAAAGGCCGTGTTTAAATTTGATTTGTCCCCCAAGGATAGTGAATTCCTTATAGGATTTTTCAGCAAAAGCAAATAGCAGAAACATGAATGGACATTTCCCTTTCCAGCACAAAGCCGAATGCTGATCCTTTTGCTATCAGCATTCGGCCTGTTATGGAATAAATTTATCCGCATTAACCTTATCGATGCTATCCGGAAGCCATCTTGGTTTATCGTCTTTATCAACAAGTCTTGCCCTTACGCCCTCAATGTAATCGGGCTCGCGGGTAATAAAAAAAGCAGCTTTAAGTTCGGTGGCAAATACGTCCGCAATGGACCGTCCTTCGTTGTGCCGCAATAATTTTAATGTCAGCACGAGAGCGGTGGGCGATCGTTCGGCAATACTGGCAAAAACTGCACTGCATTGTTTTTCCTGTTCATGGCATCTTGATAACGGCTCCAGAATTTTCCGGATATCCGACTTTCCCGCAAAGTATTTTTCGACCCAGATATCCATATCATGATGAACCGGGATATTAAAATCCAGGAAACCGGAAATCTTGACCAGCAGATTGCGCATCATTCCCTGTTTGTCTTTTCCGGCTGTCAGTTCTACATTTTCCAGCATTTCAATCAATGCGGGGATTTTCTCCGATTGCATGAAATGCGTTGCAAAACCCAATCGAACGCATTCGCTTCCGTCCATTTCATAACCGGTCAATCCAAGATATTCAGGATAACCTTTGGGACAGCGCGCAAACATCCAGCCGGTTGAGCCAACATCCGGGAAAAAACCAATCCGGGTTTCAGGCATGGCCATGCGTGTCCGCTGGGTGGCAATACTGATTCCGGCTCCTGCGGCAATCCCCAACCCTCCGCCCATCGTGATGCCGTCGGCTATCACGATCACCGGTTTGGGGAAAAGATGGAGTCTCAAATCCAGACCGTATTCTTTGTGAAAAAAGGAATCAACCTTGTCAAATTGATTGATGCTGCCCAGCCTGGCCAGTTCTTTAACATCCCCTCCTGCGCAAAAACCTTTGTGACTGCTACTGTAAAACAAAACAAACAGACAGGCTTCGTCTGCAAGGGCTTCAGAAAGCAAGCTATCGATCCTGTCGAGCATCGCTTCGCTGAGGCTGTTGAGCGCTCCGGGACGATTTAAAATAATGGACAAACCGGACTTGAACCGGCGCGATAATACGTGTTGATCACTGGCAATCATTTTCACCGCTCAGCAGATTGATCTTATTCACCCTTGGACATGGCTTCGTAAATTTTAACATCGATCACACTGAAAAAACTTTCATATTGTGCTTTTTCCAATATTCTGCGCATTTCCCATCCATCTTTTACTTTCTTTTCCGTCTTGACGATCAGCGTCACCTCGCATTCCTTCCAATTAAGCCTTTTGACAAGAGCCGTGGTTTTTGTCCGCCAATCATCAGAAACCACGTAATCTGAATCAACGCGGTTGAGCTTGTAATCGATCACAACATTTTCGCCGATACTTTTTTCTTTTAATACGGCGGCAATCGCCTTGAGAATGATTTTTTCTTTGGCCTCGTAAACGTGTGTGTGTTGGTCCGGTTTTGTTATGACCGTTTTGCCCAAATCATGAGCGCACGACATCAGGTTCAGAATGATGATCAAAGCAAAATACAACCGTAACATTTTACGAATCATGCCATAATCTCCGTACTTATGATGAAAGGTTACCGGGCACTTCCATTGATCCACCAGTCGTTTTTTTCCTTAAACCACCAGTGCGAGGAATCCGTTTGAATAATGCGGTCAGCCAGTTTTTTGCCCTCGTCGGTGCAAAGCCTTTGCAAAGCATATTTAATCCATTCATCAGAATACTTGTTGCCCAGATCACCGTACTCCTTGAGCTGAAGGATAAGAGCAATCTGATCGGCGTCACGGGCAATTAAGGATTCTTCTGTTTCTTTCGCGTTAAATTCCTCAATCGATTTCCGGATATCATCGCCGAAAAAAAGACCTTCCGTTAATTCCTTCACGGCTTTAGCTTCATCAACCTGCACATATTTTTTATTGACATAGTTCATGTCACCGGTGCGTGCTTCCGGCAGATCATGAAGCACACACATTTTCAGCACACGCAATTCTTCCAGTGACGGATTTAATTTACACAGAGCGTAACCGATGAATACAGTACGCAATACGTGCTCCGCGACGGACTCCCGACCACTACCTAGAAACTGGTAACCGCTTCGCGGTGTCTTACACAGCATCCCCACTTCAAACAAGAAATCAGCAATACTCTCCATTTTAACCCTTTTTCAGTACCTTGATGCGGTTGCCCATCATTTCAGACATTTTATGAATTTGTAATTGCAAGGAGGCAATACTGTCCGGTCTTGAGCTTTCGATTTTTTCAATTTGCCCTTTCCAATGCTCCAGAAGCTCGATCTCATTTTCCTTCAATTTCTTTTCAAACCGTTCCTGATACTCCTTGATAAAAGCGGCAGATGATGAATCCAAAGATGCCATTTTGTGTCCTCCTTGTGTTTGCTGGAGCATTATATCATTCGGCTCAAAACATGCAATAAACATTTATCAAATGATGATTTGACAGTCCCTCTTAAATACTATAAATAAGCGGCACTAATAACACAAGAATGGCATCGTAAATCTTATGAGCTGTAAACCTAATCCCGAAGATATCGCCGGTGGCCAGGCAATTCTCGAAGGCGTCATGATGCGCCACGGCACAAAAATCGCGGCGGCTGTCAGAAAACCTGACGGAAAAATTGTTTTCCAGGAGCGCGAATACATTCCCCTGACCAAACGCTACAAGCCCCTGGGCTGGATGTTTATCCGCGGCACCATCAGTTTGTTTGAAATGATGATCGTCGGGATTCAATGCCTGATGTTTTCCGCTGAAGTCGCACTTTCTGAAGAGGACGTGAAGCCGAAAGGCTGGGAGATGTATGTTTCTTTTGTCATCAGCTTTGCTATTGCCATTTTTTTCTTTATTATCGTTCCGGCGTTTTTCTTTACCAAAATAAAATTTTACATTGATAGCCTGATCCTTTTAAATATTCTCGAAGGCTGCGTCCGCCTGGGCATGTTTTTATGTTTTCTATCCGCCACGCTCCTGATGCAGGATATGCGTCGTGTCTATATGTATCATGGCGCCGAGCATAAAACCGTTTTCGCCTGGGAAGACGGCCAGGAACTGACGGTTGAAAATGTTAAAAAATACTCAACCCGCCACCCTCGTTGCGGCACCAGCTTTATTCTTTTTGTCATGATCGTTTCCATTCTCGTCTTTTCTCTGTTGGGACGGCCTGACTTTCTGCACCGGATCCTTTACAAGATTCTACTGATGCCGGTTATTGCGGGTATTTCATATGAAGCGATTCGCTTTACCGGAAAATACGGCCGATTTAAACTGGTGCAGATTCTCAGCTGGCCGGGACTTGCCCTTCAAAAAATCACCACACGCGAACCAGATGACGATCAAATTGAAGTCGCCATCGCCGCCATGAAAAAAGTTATTTAACCTGTTTTCAATCCTTGAGTTCGTCAAACAATAACAGGCGGCGAGCTTTTTTAATCTTTGATTCGTATTGACTTTTCCAGACACTTGAAGTAATTAGATTTCCTGTTAATTTCTTTAATTTCAAGCGGGAGCAACAAGTGATGAGGAAGATATTCTTATCCATTCTGATTCTGACCATTTTTGCAACAATGGTTTTTCACGCGCAGGCGATGTCCGCCAAAGAAGATACGGCACAACTGACTTTCAGCAAAACAGCTTTTCCTAAAAAAGATGTTCTTTATTATACGGTTCAGAAAGAGGATGTTCTTTCAGCGATCGTCCGCAAAATACCCGGCGTCACCGAAAAGGATGTTCCAAATTATTACAGGATGATCAAGGATCTTAATCCCCACATCAAAGACCTGGACAAATTACTCGTGGGCCAGAAGATTGTGTTGCCCGGAAAAGCCGTTGCGGTTGCAGAAGAAATAACTGCACCGGCCGATACTCCCGAGAATCAGCCCTCACAAAAATCAGTTGCCCCTCAAGCCTACCGGGTAAAAAAAGGCGACAATCTCATTCGAATTGTTCACCGAGAACTGCATATAACAGCCAACACACAAAACACCATGCTCCACATCAAATCATTAAACCCATCCCTGAGAAATGCCCATAAGATCTATGTCGGACAGGTCATTCGTCTGCCCGGTACTCAGGCCATCGTAAAAAGCGGGGGACAGTCAACGGCATTAATCGATAAGAATCCCCCTGCCGTTTCATTGTCTGAAGAACAGCAGGCGTCATCGGAAAAAACGGCTGCAGTGAAAGATTCCATTGTTCTTTCTCCTGCAGCGCGACTGGCCGTCATCAAGCATATCTTTACACAAATGAATGCGAACATGATGACCAGCGGCAATTACTATCTTCCGGTCTCTAAAACCGGACAACTGACCATCGACTGTTCCATTATTCCCGTCGTAGAATTTGACGACCGGACAACGATCTTCCTCGATCTGGGAAACCGTTCCAGCCATCATCTAAAAAAAATAATAAGCGACAACTGGAGCAATTACCATTTAGTCAAAATAGACGCTAAAGACGATATTATCACCCTATTGAAAAAGATTTTCAAAAACACCAAATCCTATGAGATCGTTAAGGCGCAAAAACCTGTTGTCCTCGAATCTTTGCCTTCGCTGGAAATCCTTATGGACTGGCTGATCACCAGAAAAAACAAGAAACAATCCCCATCCATGATCCAGGGGTTGCGTTTTGTTTATGAAAATAACGCTTTGTTGCCCAGAGCGATTGTCAATCATGCAAAAAGGCATTCCTTTATTATTACGGAAATCTCTCCGGATAAGGGCCTTGTCGTCAAACCGGAAGAAATATACACCCTGGCGCCGCAAACGGTTTTACCGTCATCGTCCGCCGCTGAGTTCGCTTTGGCTTTACTTTCTTATTTGAAGATACCGGCAGAAAAGGATGTCGAACTCAGAGTTTTTAATATCGCTCGGGACGGATTTAATTTATCGATCAAAGCGGATATGAAGGTGATACAAGGCGATAAAAGTACTATTATTTTCTCACGTAATCTGCCTTTGCAATTTGTCAACATTCTTCAAAAGGCCGGCAATGAACTCATCTTCCTATCCGATCAGGATGAACCTTCCCAAAAAATAGAAAAGATTTTACGCGGCCTTCATTTTGCCTTTACGTCGGGGTCCTTTACTTTTTCCGGTCTGGACAAGAACCAGCCACCTTATCATTTCAGTTTCAATGGAACCAAAATAAAGACCGATAAAGACATCTACATTGTTAATTTTGACTTCAACAATGAATTGCGGGGATTGTTGCAGGAAGCATGGTCGGCTGACGTTATCCGATATTGAGTTTTGCATTGATCCATCTATGATCATTCGGCATTGCGTATAGTATTGCGTAATGCTTTTATTTTTCAATTGGATTTTTGAATATGGTAAAAGCAATTTCGCTTTTGTCCGGAGGTCTGGACAGCATATTAGCCGTCAAGCTTTTGCAAAATCAAAACATTGATGTGATCGGTTTTACCTGTACGACCCCTTTTTTTAATGCGGTCAAGGCACAGGCGGCGGCCGATCAAATCCGTTTACCTCTGATGGTTGAAGATATCACGACTGAGCATCTGCAAATGCTCAAATCTCCCCGCTATGGTTACGGTAAAAACATGAACCCCTGCATTGACTGTCACACGTTGATGCTGAAAATTGCGGGCAGAAAAATGGAGGAAATCGGCGCTGACTTTCTCGTGACCGGCGAGGTTCTGGGCCAACGCCCCATGTCACAGACCAAACAGTCCCTTTTTGTCGTCGCCAAAAACTCCGGTTACGCCGACTACATTTTGCGGCCCCTTTCCGCACAGCTGCTTGAACCGATTAAAGCTGAAAGAGACGGAAAGGTCGATCGCACAAAACTGCTGGCTATTTCAGGGCGCGGGCGCAAAGATCAAATACGGATGGCGGAAGCATTCGGGATCCGGGACTACCCCCCACCAGCCGGCGGCTGCCTGCTGACCGATCCGATTTTTTCCCGTCGTCTGCGTGATCTAATGTCTCATGTTGAAGACCTGCAGATTCGCGATTACGAACTGCTGAAATACGGACGACACTTTCGCGTTGAAGCAATCGGCAAAATTATTGTCGGCAGAAATAAATCCGATAATGAAGCCTTGGATAAACTTTCGCTGGAGGAAGACCTGATCTGCAGCATGGCCGATTTTCCCGGGCCCTGTGTGCTTGCACCTTACGGCAATGATTCATCAATCGCCACGGCAGCCTCGCTCTGCGTCCGCTATTCCGACGCGCCGGATAATACGGAAGCCAGTGTTATCTGCCTGCATAAAAATAGATCCGTTACGGTCACAGCCAGAGCTATTCTTAAAGAAAACGCCGAGCGCTGGATTCTTTAATGATTCGGCCGACCCGGTGCTGTGTGCGCAAAAGATCATTTACCGTTTTGACCGGATTAAAGACCGCAAGCGGAAGTTCTACAAAGACCGTATTCCAAAAGGCCATACCGCCATTCCACAAACCCGGCATCTCCTGGGCTTTGATATGCTTTCCCTTTTCTGTTTTCGGGCTGATTAAATAAGCCTCCTGATTAACATAATCAGCCAAATTAAATTTTTCTCCGAGATAATTTTTCGTACAGCAAACCATATCGACCGGATTAAAATAAGAAGCCCGTGACCAGATGTCCGCCTGCGTTGTCTTGCTGTGATCGACATGGGCCGATTCTACAATTTGCAATGTTTGTGATTTATCTTTTTCTAAAACCCAGAAGGGACCGCCGCCCGGCTCGCCGACATTTCTCACCATCCCACAAACGCGTAGCGGACGGTTCAAATGCGAAAAAATCCACTGCTTTTTGTCTTTCCGGGACAGCTGTGCAAATTCCTGTGGAATACGCATCTGAAATTCTAAATGGCAGAACGCCGCCATGACTTGCAACTCACTGTCACTGAGCTGATCTTTTGCCAGACGCTTCAATGTCCTCTTGGCAGACTGCTGCAATTGCAACGCCAGCCCCCCCAGCATTTTTTTGTAGGGCAATATTTTCTTTTGATGTGCTTCAGGAACAATATTGTCAATATTTTTAACAAAGATAAGATCCGCGTTTACGGCCTGAAGGTTTGCAAGCAAAGCGCCGTGTCCGCCGGGTCGAAAAACCAGACAGCCGTCTTCATCACGAAACGGCAGATTGTTTTTATCGACAGCCACCCTATTGGTAGATGGAGATTGCACGGATAAATCAACTTTAAATCGAACATGATATCTTTTTTCATACTCAGGAATAACAATTCTCAATAACTTTTTAACGGCCTTTGCATGCTCCACTGAAATCGTAAAGTGAAGGCGGCACAGGCCTCCTGCTTTTCCGATGAGGCTTGCGGCTTCAACAAGATGTTCTTCCAGCGCTGTTCTCACTTTACCTGTTGGATAGGCGTGAAAAGGAATGAGCGCTTTGGGCAACCAGCCGAAATGAAGACCCTTGGAAAGCAAAATATAATCCAGCACTGCTTTAATATTTTTTTGTTCAAGCTTCTCACGGGCCATAATATCTTTTTGAAGCAATGAGATGAACGGCATATTTTTAAGATCGGAAAAGAAAGACCGATCCTTCCGGGCATTGCCGAAACTACCTGTCCCGGCCGCGGCAAACCATTCAGAAAACATTCTGCTGGCCGCGCCGGACGCCGGCACAAACTTTATTATTTTGTATCGAGCCGCTTCGATATCATAGTGTTTAATCAAACGGTTGCGCTGCGCTGCCGTAAAAGATTGAATTCCATCGCCTTGAACACAGGGACGAATAAGATGCAAATAGGTTGGACCGCGCCGGAAAGTCTCCAGCTGGCACTGAACATCAGATGGCGTCAACGCCAATGTCTTGAGCTGACGCCAATCCTGCAATGTAAAGTGAAGTTTGTTTTTGGAATTTTGCCGCATATCCATCTCCATACCTTGCCGGCAATCTATTTTGCAAAGGTATCGTAAATCCCTACCACCAGGATGAAGAAGATCAGTACGGGAACAACATAACGGATTAGCAATACCCACCAGCTTCCTACCATGATGGACTTGTGGCCTTTATTTGCTTCATGAACGGCGTGTTTGATGCCCCAGACATAGCCGGAAAATATGGCCATCAAAAATCCACCCACGGGCAGGAAAATGCTGTTGCAAAACCAGTCATAAGTATCGAGCAGATCTGTATTCAAGCCAGGAAAGGTAAAATCTTTCAGTACACTGTATCCGAGGGTCGCCGGAAGTCCAACAACAAAAATAATCAGTCCCATGCAAGCGGCGGCTTTTTTTCTTTGCCATTGCTTTTCATCAATCAACCAGGCCGTCACCACTTCCAGAAGGGATATGGCGGAGGTGAGCGCGGCAATAAACAGCAGAAAGAAAAAGAAGACCCCGAAAACGCTTCCCAGAGGCATCTGTGTAAAGACCGCAGGCAGTGTAATAAAGGCTAGCCCCGGCCCCGCGCCGGGTTCGAATCCCAGGGCAAATATAGCGGGAAACAAAGCAAATCCTGCCAACAGGGCTACACCCGTGTCGAGTCCTGCCACCCACGCAGCGTTGGACGGGATTTCATCTTTATCGTCCAGATAGCTTCCATAGGTCATAATGGCACCCATCCCCAGGCTCAAGGAGAAAAAGGCCTGTGCCAGAGCGGCCAGCAGCGTACGCCCCGTCACCTTGCTGAAATCAGGATTCAGGTAATAAAGAAGCCCCTCACCTGCTCCCGGTAGCGTGACAGACCTGACAATCAGAACGATCAGGAGCAAAAAGAGTATCGGCATTAGAATGGTTGACCATCTCTGGATGCCTTTGACCACACCGGCCGCGATGATGCTCACGGTGATGAGGATGAACAGGGCCTGCCAGACAATCGGCTCCCATAAGCTGCTGATGTGACTTTTGAATACACTGGCATGGTCGATCCCCGGGGTGCTTGTAGCCACAACCACCTTGTAAATATAGGCCATTGACCACCCGGCAACCACGGCATAATAGGAAAGGATAATGAAGCCGGTAAATACACCAAGCGCTCCCACCAGCCACCAGGGACTGTTTGGGGCAAGAACTTTAAAGACACCGACCGGATCGCGCTGCGCTGCGCGCCCCAGAACCATTTCGTTCACAATCAGGGGATAGCCCAAAAGCAGGACGGCAACCAAGTATATCAACATGAAAGCCGCACCGCCATGCTCACCGGTCATATACGGAAACCGCCAGATATTTCCCAGTCCTATTGCCGAGCCCGACGCAGCAAGAATAAAGCCGGCACGGGTTGCCCAGTGTTCCCGTTTTCCCCCTGAGTTGCTCATAGCTCTTTCCTCCACCATCGCGATTGAAACAACCGATAGATTTTTTTTCGCGGCGAACTATAGGAATTTACATGCAGAGTGTCAAGATAAAAACCGTGCCACGTTTTCAAGACCGGAGAACTGATGCCCGTTTTAACCAAAGAATTGCCTTCATCCAATGCGTTGAATGACACCAAAAAGAAAAGCCGAAGTGTTTTGCACTTCGGCTTTTCTTTTATTCGTTGTTCTATTTTGCCGCTTTTTGCAGCGTTTTGGCCATGTCCGTTTTTTCCCAGCGGTAGTCATCCATGAAGAATGTCCGGGGAATTTTGCGGTAAATGTTTCCGTTGAGCAAATCGAATTTTTCGATCATGCCTTCCGGCGTCAAATCAAAATGATCTTCAATCATTTTTTCCAGCCGGTCGTCCGAGACCTTGCCCGTGCCAAACGTATTGACATAAATGGAAAACGGACAGGCAATACCGATGGCATAAGCCAGCTGAACTGCACATTTAGAAGCAAGCCCCGCCGCCACAATATTTTTGGCGACATAACGGGCGCCGAAGGCTGCCGAACAGTCAACTTTCTCCGGAGTCTTATTGACGACCGCGCCACCGCCTAACTGAGCGCCGGGGTATCCCCCGTAAAACTGCACAACCAGTTTGCGTCCAGTCACACCCGAATCCGCCGCGCTGCAGGAATTAATGGCATTCCATTCACCGGTGGGGTTGAATAAAAATTCCGTTTTCTTATCCACACAATCCTTCAAAGCCTCAAAAGCGATTTTCTTGGCCTGGTCTCGCACCTTCAAACGATTGCCTTTGACAAAACGATAATCAATCGAATTAGACATCAGCACTTTGGCTACCCGCAGCGGTTTACCGGTTTTTGTGTCGTAATCAACCGACACCTGACCCTTCCCGTCCGGTGCGAAAATCGGATTCTGACAGTACTCAAAGGCTCTCATCATTTTATTGACCAGCACATAAGGCAGAGGAAGGAGTTCCGGCGTTTCGTCACAGGCAAAACCATACATAATCCCCTGATCGCCCGCGCCGATTTCTTTATCTTTATTTAAAAGGCAGCTTGTACCCTGATTAATATCAGGTGACTGGGGAATGATGGCGTTTAGAACGCCCATCAAATGGCCATTTAAACCGACTGCGGCATGGTTATAACCCAGTTCAATTACGGAATCTCTGGCAATTTTATCAACATCAATATTAACTCTTGTTCTGACCTCGCCGCCGACCAGACAGATTCCCTTGCCCAGAAAAACCTCTATCCCGCAATGCGGCATATTGGCCAGCGTAAGCTTTTGTTTTTTTTCTTCATCCAAAATCGCTGCAATCACATTGGCCGCAATAATATCCGCAACCAGATCAGGATGACCCACTTTGACACTTTCCGACGAAATTTGCATAATATTTCTCCTTACATTTTTTTGTGCGGGCTTTTCGTCATTAAAACTAAAAAAACCCGCGCCAAAGCACAGGTTCAATTGATTCATTGATTTTCAGTGCTTTAGCACATTTATAGAGCGGAGCAATTTACTTTAAATCACCGCTTGAGTTGCTTCTTACCACATAAATCCATAAAATCAAGAAATATTTCTGACTGCAAATCCTTCAGCCTTCAATCTTTTTTTCACACATCAATCTGGAAAGTCGCCAGTTCTCTTTGGGCATAGTCCATATAAATTTTTTCTTTAATAAAGAGATCATATAAATTTGAGTCAATGTGTTGATCTTTCACCATTATTTTCATAATCTGTAAAACTTCCCCCAGTGTCTTTCCTTTTTTGTAAGGCCGGTCTTTGGCGGTGAGTGCCTCAAAAATGTCCGCCAGGGCAATCACGCGCGACTGCAGAGAAAGTTGCCCCCCCTTCAAGCCCATGGGATAACCACTTCCGTCAAGTTTTTCGTGATGGGCGGCTGCGTATTCGGCAATTTTGTGTAACTTTTTCGGAAAAGGTAGTTTTTTCAGCATTTTATAAGTGAGCGCCGCGTGATTATTGATAATGGTCCTTTCTTCATCATTGAGTGTGCCCCGACGGATACATAAATTGTAAATTTCATCTTCCGTAAGCAGCGGTAAAGCCTGGGTACTTGTGTTCCACTTCCTTTTGGCGATCTTTTTGATTCGCTCGATCATTTCATCCTGCGTATATTCGCTTCCGCTATTGACTTGCACCAAGAACTGATATTCTTCATCCAGAATCTTTAGTTCACGGGCAGCTTCTTCCAAGGAATGCTCGCTTGTGTTTTTTGGGGCATTGTTTATCGCCAGATGATATTCGTATTTAAGCAATTCAAACCGCGTTTTAACATCTTCAATCCGATCATATATTTTTTCTAAACGGGTTGCTTTATCGACAACATGATCGGGTGTGGTAATTTTCCCGATATCATGCAGCCAGGCCGCCATACGCAATTCCTGCATTTCATCCTCAGAAAAGCTGATTCCGGCAAAATGTCCTTCATGAGTCGCATTTATCTTTTCGGCAATATTCATCGTCAGACCGGCCACCCGTCGGACATGCCCGCCGGTGTAAGGAGATTTTTCGTCAATGGCCAGCGCAATGGATTGAATAAAAGCATCCAGTAAATTCTTCAGTTCTGAAATAAGCATGTTATTGGTTAGAGCGACCGCCGCCTGGGACGCCAGAGACTTGGCCAACTCCTGCGCCTTCAAGGGAAAAGAGGTTACCTGCCCCGTATCCGGATCTTTAGCGTTAATCAGTTGAACAACACCAATGATGTCATTATCATGATTGCGCATCGGAACAACCAGCATGGATTGCGTGCGATAACCGGTTTTCTTATCAAACTCGCGGGGACCTTCAAAATTGAAACCGGGTGCATGGTAAACATCATCAATATGAACCGCCTCTGCGGTAATCGCCACATGCGCGGAAATATTGGAATGATTTGGCAAACCATCCGTGCCGACAAGCTTGATCGGCGGCCAGGTTATTTTTTCGCCCGTACCTCCCATCTTCAGCCCCATGGATTGATTCTGGATGAAAGCGAACTGAAGCGCGCTTTCGTTTTCCGACATCAAATAAAGCGTGCCGCCATCAGCGTTCGTGATCGTGCGCGTTTCAATTAATATTTTTTCCAGCAGGCGGTCGATATCTTTTTCGGCCGACAGCGCCAAACCGATCTGCGTTAACCTTCTCAGATGATCTGCATCAATGGAATTGTTACTATTTATTTTTTTCTGCATCCAGTATTGCCTCTTGCTATTAACGAATAATGATCAACGGGATATCTTTTTCCAACTGTTTTTTATCTTGATAAAGTCATCATCCGGGTATGTCTTTTCCTTAAGGTATCTCTTATTCAGCGCTTTGGTCGGATGATATTTCTGCAGCACATAACGCCTGGCCCCGGCAATCTCCCCGACAATCGCCTCAATATCTTTCTGTGTCAGCAATGATACCACAACCGTAGTGCGAAATTCATTCAAAATATTCGCTTTTAAAACAATCCGGATACTTTTACGAATATCATTGCCGTCAACCGGCACATGAACAACGCTTTGATATTTTTCGATCGGAGATTTAATATCCATCATCTTTGGGTTGCAATTAATCCCCCGGAAAGCTATGAGAATGACCATCAAAAAAGAAGGATGGCTGATTTTGAAAATTGATTCTGCAAAAGCAATGAATGTTAAAGGTTTTCTGGACGAAGCAGAGGCCCATCGTCTCTACAATCTGGCCTTAGAGGCCTCAAAATTCGGTTCCTGCCTGGAAATCGGCAGTTATTGCGGCAAATCTGCCATCTATCTGGGCACGGCCTGCAGGGAAAACAGCGCCGTTTTGTTTTCCGTTGATCATCACACAGGTTCGGAAGAACAGCAGCCCGGACAAGAATATTTTGATCCTGACTTACTGGATAAAGAAACAGGGAAAATCGACACCTTTCGTCTGTTTCGTAAAACGATCGATGATTTTGATCTGGGCAATACCGTGGTGCCTGTCATTGGTCGGTCGGAAATTATCGGAGGTGCCTGGCAAACACCTTTGAGTCTGCTCTTTATCGACGGCAGCCACGCTTATGAATCTGTATTGAACGATTATAAAATCTGGGCCAAACATGTGATGAAAGGTGGCTATCTGATTTTTCACGACATTTTCCCGAATCCATCAGACGGCGGTCAGGCGCCCTATCAGGTTTATTCTTTAGCAGTCGATTCTGAATTATATGATGTTCTGCCGCTTTTCAAATCATTGGGCGTGCTGAAACGCAAGGCATCAGCCTGAAGACCGACGCCGTATCGTTATTTTGTCCTTGCTATGGGCAGAGAAAGTATACTTTCGGCTGCCTTGCCGGGAAGTAAATCGGGTGTCTGATCTCTGTTTAATTCCAAAGATGCTGTCCGGGTGACACTTTGCTTGACGTATTCATATAAGTCTCCAACACTGACAACACCGCGCCCACTTTTATCTGCTTCTCCCCGGATACCTCTTAAAAGATAATATGTGAACAGGCCATGCTTTACCTTGTCATAATCAGAACTCATCTGATTTCCCTTTGCTCCGGTAATTACAAACACCCTATTCCCAGTCAATACCTGATTCTCTACAGACATGACCAAAGGCCTTGTGCCTTCACTTATTACACCACGCCCTTCCACACCGGAAAAACAACTGTCCAGCATCACCACTACCTGTTTCGCCGGCAGTTTGGTCAGTGCAGCATACATCTTCGTCAGCGGGTAAAGTTTGCCGGGAGAATCCGGATGGCCTTCATACGGAACAATGTAGGCATCTTTCCCTGCAGGATCAGGTGTACCGTGACCTGCATAGTAAACATAAACCAGAGAATCACCGGTGACCCTCCGGGGCAGCCAGTTTTCAAAATAGTCTTCCAAGTCACCCTTAGTTACATCCGAATCCGTTTTAATTAAAATATTCCCTTTAGGAATCCCAGCTAAATTTTCCAGGTATCTGGCCATGGTTTCCGCATCTCGATTGGCATATTTAACCTTGGGAATAATTTTGTCCCGATATGTGCCGATGCCAATGACAATGGCATAGTTATTCTTATTCTCAGCACCTTTGATCCGCTGAGGTATATCGTCAACATCTACTTCAGATATAATCTCGGTCTGGTCCGTTGCCGTTTCCGCAGCTTTCATGGCTATCTGAAAAGACTTTCCTCTGGCGGGAGAATATCCGTTAAATTCATGGAGACTAACTCGTAACAGGGCAGTGGATGAAGGAATATTGACGGGTAAAACACCCTTGAACTCATGCACCTTTTTCTGTTTCGGTTGAATGTCCCCGATTTGCGCCTTACTGCCCAAGGCATCAATGATTTCCTTCTGACCGGATAGCTCAATGCTCACATTATTGGCTGTACCTTCGCCTGTGTTTTCAACTTCCACACGCAGGCTTAATTTCTCTCCACCATCGAGGACCTTGTTGTTGTCCTGATCTTGCAGCCCCACGGTGTAGGCAAGCCGGGGAAGCTTTGCGGCAATAACTTCAAAACTTTCCTTGCTTTCCTTTGCCACCTTAGATGGTCGCATCGCTATCTGAAACGACTTCTTCTCTTGAGGTGAAAATCCCTTGTCTTCAACTATTTCCACGCGCACCACAGCTTTGCCGGAAGGGATTTGCAGAGGCAAAACGCCCTTGAACTCATACAGCTTCTTCTGCTTCGGTTGAATATCCCCAATTGATGCCTTGTTACCCAGGGCATCAATGATTTCCTTCTGGCCCGTAAGTTCAATGCTTACATCATTGGCTGTACCTTCGCCTGTGTTTTCAACTTCCACGCGCAGGCTTACTTTCTCGCCGCCATCAAGTACTTTGTTGTTGTTCTGATCTTGTAGCTTTACTGTGTAGGCAAGTTGAGGAGTATCTGCCGCAGTGATAATTTCAACAATCTCCTTACTTTCCTTTGCCTGCTGGTAAATAGTCGGTTTTGCCGATAGATTTTTTGCTTTTTCATATGTTTTACTTGTTTTATGTACGCCGTCCTTGAAGGAAAGATGCAGATAACCATTCTTGCGTGTAAGACCAGTATTTTGGCCATAGACGTCAATTGAAAATTCAGAAGCCATAAATAACTTATCGACATCAATATAATCAATCAAACCATCAATATCAATCTTAAATTCGGGACACAATGGATGGGGAAGTAAATGTATAACAGGTATATTGATTTTGCCTGTAAACGTAATCTTATTCGACGATTTTACAGTTATGGCAGAAGGCATCTGAACAGTTGACGAGAGGGCTGGGTAAGTGCCACATTGAGCCGAAGGAAAAGCAGGGTGTGAAATATCAGCCTGGGCCATAACCTTGATTTCTCTTGTTTCTCGATCTATGTAGAGAATGTCGGTGAAAGTAAGAGAATGAATTCTCGGTGATATTTCATATTCTACATGATTTTTCGCGATCCATCTGTGATGTCCAACGATATCAGTATCCGTTTTGCCTTCCTTTTCGCGACCTACAATCAGAGGTATTGTTTTATTGAGATTGGATTTCATCATAGAAGTAATCTTTTGAAATACCGCATCTTGGGAATCGGCTTCAGAGAGAACTGCGCATTTATTGTTTTCGCAAAACTGCACCTGCGTTGGTGCATGCGCACAACTCATGATTACGAATGAGATACATAGGTTAAAAATAACCTTCATCATTCTCATAGACATTTGCCGAACTCCTTTTACTGATATTTTGTGTTAATTAAAAATTGAATGGATAAACATTCTCATGTCTGTCTGTTTGGAGGAAACATAAATAGCAAGAAGATTTTCGTGCTTTTTTTTGAAGTATATAAAGAATGATTTTCTATGTCAATGGAACTTTAAGATAAAAAGCGGGGTGCGCTATTAATGACTGTCGGGCAATTAAAGTGTTTATTACAAAATAAAATAATGGAGTTGCACCAACTGGTCGTTCCATACGTCTGACGTATTACTCCTCCCACCTCACGCCCATTGCCAGGTGCAGCCTTTGTCGGTTTCTTTTGCTTTAATGTAGCCGCGGGAAAGAAAATCATGGACGGTGTTTTCAATCAGACCGGGATCGCCTACAATATGTTTTTTCATTCTTTCGGACAATATCCTTTTGGCTGCATCACCCTCTCCGCTTAGCTCGGAGGCATGAATGAAACCCAGTTTTTCAACCAGATCTTCCTTGAGAATGGCAAAGGTGATATTCATCCGGCGCTGACCTTCAATCCGCATGTCATCATATGGCGTGTTCTTTCCCGTCTTGTAATTGTCCAGCACTTGCTGCCAGTCGTTGTTAATCTCCGCATCATATAAAGCGACAAAATCACGGATATCCTGCGGTGTAAGCTCTGCCGTTTTCACGATCGCGTCATTGGCATCATACTTGGACCAGTCTCTGGTTAATATTTCCAGATCATAGTCGCCTGCTTTTTCGCACAAGGTTGTTCCCGGGAAAGGCGCAAGAAAATGATAACCATAATAAACATCAAGGCTTCTGGCAAATGCATCAGTTCTTTTGAGCGTATCTTTCGTTTCACCCGGCAACCCGACCATGAAGGAGGCATGAGCCAGCATACCCGACTGTTTACACATCCGGACCGCGTTTTTCACTTGTTCAAGCTTAATTCCCTTCCTGACTCGTTTGAGCATTTCGGGACAGCCCGATTCTACGCCAAAGCTGATGCTGTCGCAACCCGCAGCCGCCATGGCGTCAAACATCTCCTGATGAACGGTATCGACGCGGGCAAATGCACTCCAGGCGAATTTCAAGTTACGTTCTTTGATGCCGTTGCATATTTCCTTGACCCGATCGGTATCAGAGGCAAAAAGATCGTCGGCAATATTCATGCGGTCAAATCCCAACCCCATGATCTGCTCAATTTCATCGAGCACCAGTCCCGGACTGCGGCGGCGCACTTTCGATCCGACCATTTTCCGCCCCAGACAAAAGATGCAGCCATGAGGACAGCCGCGGCCTGTAATCATGCTGACCGGAAAACCAAGCGCCCGATAACGCGAGATGGGCAGCCTGTGCCTTGCCGGCAGGGGAATGCGGTCAACATCAACGATGAAATCTCTCCTGCCGTTATTGACGATTTCGCCTGCGTCCCGAAATGCGATACCCTGAATACCGCGCCATTTATTTTTCTGTTTGATGAGCGGAGCAAATTCAACGATGGTATCATCAGCCTCGCCGATAAAGATTAAATCGATTTCCGGATAGGTTCTGAGCGTCTCATCCACGGTAAAGGATACATGCGGCCCGCCCATCATGGTGAGAATGTCGGAATCGATGCTTTTCACATCGCGCAGAATCCGTTGCGCATCATAAAAATTCATCGTGACGGAACCGGCGCCCACCGCGTCCGGTTGAAAGTCGGCCAGTTGCAAGGCCAGTTTTTCCCTGGAATAACAGGAGATGATATAATCGAAAACACGCACTTCACAGCCGGCCGCTTCAAAGGCTGCGGTGACATAAGCGATGCCCAGCGGAGGCGAGGGGTACTCTCCCAGAGGATAGGGTGCGGCAATAACGGCAACTTTCATATTCAATCTCCCCTTCGCGGGAAAAGCAATGACCTGAGCCAGCCTGACAGCGTGTTACCTTTCATCGTGTCGCGATCAATCTCTTCAAAATCTCTGGCCAATTTTACGGGATCAGAAAGCCAATCCATTCTTGTCTTTAAGGTTTTAGCCGGATCCAGGTATTTGATAACCTTGGCCGGATTTCCGGCGGCAATCGCATTGGCCGGAATGTCTTTTACAACGATCGAACCGGCGCCGATGACCGCATTGTCTCCGATTGTTACGCCCTTGCAGATGATCGAGCTTTCGCCCACCCAGACATTGTTGCCGATGCTGACCGCCTGGGTATTGCCGACCGACAAACTGCGATCGTATAAATCATGCCAGTCCGAATCGCTGATGCTGACATTTTGAGCCGTCATGCAACCATCGCCAATGGATACAGAAGTTGCGGCCATAATTCTTGTGCCCGGACAGATCAGACAACATTGTCCAATAGAGATTTTTCCTGAAGACTTCCAGGCAGGCCAAACCGTAAATCTTACTTTTTTATCCGGCGTCGCGATCACATTGGAATAGTCTCCCAGAAAAACCGGTCCACCGAAGACTTCCACCTGCCAGGGCTTCATAAACACCACCCCCCGGCCAAAATATTCAAATTGAGGAGCCAGAAAATAATGTGCATAGCTCTTCTGAAACTTTTGATACAAACGCTTCACGTAATATGGACGATGATCCTTTTGCAATACATGTCTCTTTTCAAAATGATTTTTGGGTCAATGTATTTTCAAAACAATTAACACTTCGAAAACTGCGGTAAGCTTATCAGAAGATTATAATTTCCGTTCCTGCCAATAGCGATGGTTAAAGATTTTCGCAGCCGGCGTTATGCCGTTTAAGGCATCCCAGGCCATGAGGACAGCTGCAGATGTCCAGCCGGTTTTTTCTTCCGGCCAGATGACTGTGTCCGGAAACGTAACGCCCATCCAGTAAGAACCGTCAGGGTAGCGTTTATCGCCAAGCCAGCTGAAAATGGTTTTAGCCCGGGTTTCATCCCCGATAGCAGCCAAGGTCATGATGAATTCCGATGTTTCGGCCATCGTGACCCAGGGACGGTCGCTGACACAACGAACCCCCCAGTCAGGCACGACAAACTTATCCCAGAGGTGGTCGATCCTGTTTTTTGCCTCGCTACCGCTGATGGCGCCGCACAGAATCGGATAATACCAGTCCATCGAAAACCGCGACTTGATCATATTAAACAGATCAGGCCGGTTGCAAATGGTTGCGCCCAAAAGCTCTTTGGCCTTCTGCCAGCTGGGTCGTTTGATCCCCAGCACCTCGCAAATAGCCAGTGCGCACTTGATGCTCATATAAATCGAACTGCACCCGGTTAAAAGCGCCATCTTATCGACGACCCCTTCGCGGTTTCTAGCCCAGTAAATTTCACCGTCCGGCGCCTGCATGTTGATTGCGTACTGGATGCCGCGCATCACCGACGGCCACATGGTTTTCAGAAAATCAATATTGCCCGTAATCAGATAGTGATGATAAACGCCCACGGCGATATACGCGGCGAAATTTGTTTCTTTCGTTGAATTGATAACGGCCCCGTCTTGGGTTTCCGACCACCAGCTGCCGTCTGGCAACTGCGTTGAAACCAGCCATTGGTAGGCGCGTTCAGCCTGATGGAAATATCCGGCGATGCTGAGCCCCATGGCGCTTTCGGTATGATCCCAGGGATCCGTTTTACCCCCTGCCGACCAGGGTATCTCGCCATTATCTTTTTGCAGGGAGGCGATAAACTCGGCTACCTTCTCTATTTCAATGGGTTTGATCGCTTCGCTTAAAGATACATTCAATTCCATACACTCAACCTTTTTTAAGATAAAACACGATACTCTTACCAATCAGCGGATTCAATGCTTCTTCCAGAAACCGCACTCCTCTGGGCTTGCAAAACATATCCCAAACCAGAAACTTATGATAAAGTTTTACGAAAATATTGTCATCATTTTTAATACCCACCAGACATTTCAGCCACCAGTAAGGCGCATGCAGCGCGTGTTTATAATTAATCTTCCAGCATTGCATGCCCTGCCCCGTAAGCATTTTCTGAAGTTTTTTCTTTTTATAGATGCGGATGTGACCACCCTCATCACTCGAATATGCCGTGGAAATCATCCAGCAGATGCGTTCTGAAAAATATCGCGGTACACTGACCACCAGAGTCCCCCTCGATTTTAAGACGCGAACCAGTTCCTTCAGTGCGGCTTCATGCTCTGGAATGTGCTCCAGCACCTCCGAACAAATGACACAGTCAAACGATGCATCACTAAAAGGCAGTCGTGTGATGTCGGCGCACGTCACCGAAAAATCATTGGAGAGGGCATCAGGCATTTCTTTTAACGCTTTGACGGCCGCATCCACATCGGCTGGATTCCGGTCGATCCCGACAATCTTCAGCCCCGGCAGTCTGGCCATTGCACGCAGATGCCTGCCACTGCCGCATCCGGCGTCCAGCACTGTAAAACCCGGCTTTAACTTCAATTCATGAAAATCTACGGTGATCATTGATTGCCTCGTGATATACTTCGGCCACTTCCTGCGCGGCCTTTTTCCAGCTGAAAACCGAACGGACGCGCTCTAATCCAGCCTGAGCGTATTTATTTCTTTCTTCGGGGGAATTCAACAATCGCGTAATGGCATCCGCCAACGCTTTGGAATCAGCAGGCGGAACGATGATACCCGCCTCTCCCACGACTTCCGGCAGAGCACCCCCGGATGTGGAAATAAGCGGCACACCGCAAGCCATCGCCTCTGCAGCCGGGATGCCAAAACCTTCATAAAGAGACGGGACAACGGCGATGGTCGATTTGGCGTAGTAATCGGCAAATTCCTCATTGTCAATGCGCCCGGTAAAGTGGACAATATCCCCAACGCCCAGTTTGGCCACCAGGTTTTCAATGATACCGTCTTTCTTGGGCTGACCGATAACGGTTAGGTGGATCGGCTGTTTTTTACGTATTTCCGCGACTGCCTCCAGAAGGAAATTGAGACCCTTCAGGGGGGTGTCCGCGCTATTGGTTACAATCAGAGAATTTTCCGGCCGCGGGCCGTTTTGTTTGGGATAAAAATATTCGTTGATGATGCCGTTATGCACAACGCGGAATTTATTTTCATCCAGTGAAAACTCTTTGGCAATATCTTTCCTGGTGAATTCCGATACCGTGATAATATGAGAAAATTTTTGGGCAACTTTCAACTGCATGTTGATAAATGAGTACCAGCGGCGAACACGAAATTTCTGACGGAGTGTTTTGGCCGCTTTATAGTCTTCCTGCCTGTCCACCGTAATCGGGTGGTGAATGGTGACAATCGTCGGCATAACCTCCTGCGCCAGTTTGCCGATACCATAGGCAAGACACTGGTTGTCGTGAACAATGTCATAATCGTTTTTGTGCTCTTTCAGATAGTCGTAAACCCGTTCGCCGAAAGTAAAAGGTTCTGGAAAACTGCCCACACAGACATTTAAAAACTCATACAGATTAAGCGGTTTTATTAAATCGCTGATTTTTTCCGGCCAGAAAAGATGATCCGGATGATAAAGATCAAGACTGGGCATTTTAATCAGGCCAATATTTTTATTCAGATGGGGATAAGGCGGACCGGATATGACATCCACCTGATGTCCTTCGTCGGCCAGTGCCTCGGCTAAATGCTTGATATAAACACCCTGCCCGCCGCAAGTGGGATTACCCCGGTAAGTCAACAGGCAGATCTTCAACGGCTTTGAACCCAAACGACTCTTCACACACCAATCCTCTGAACCAGCTTTTGAGAATTTTCAAACATAACAGAAATCTCTTCGTCGGATAATCCTGCTCCTTTTGCGATAGTCGTCGCCATTTTAAGGCCGACATAATCACCCGGCGCATGAGCGTCGTTATTGAGCACCAGTTTCGCGTTACATTTTCTGGCCATTTGAGCAACATGGCCGTTACTGAAACTATGACCTCTGCGGGTGGTTATCTCGAGAAAAACACCTTTTTGTGCAGCAAGACATACTTCTTCTTCTGTTATCAGGCCCGGATGGGCAAGGATATCGACGGTCGCATGGATGGCGGCTAGATTGGTGCCCGCAGGCACGGGTTCCGTTATGGTTTCACCGTGGACGACAACAATTTTTGCCCCCAGTTTTCTGGCTTCAGCGGCAAGCGAGGCGATGTCGGTTGGGTCAACATGCGTGAGTTCCACACCAGGCAAAACCTGCATTCTGCCCTTCTGAGTAATTTTTGTACACGCCTTGACCACCCTTGGAATAATAAAGTCAAGATTGGAATAATCGGCATGATCGGTAATAGCTATTATCTTGTATCCGGCGGCAAAGGCGCGCTGAACAGACTCGGACACAATAAGATCGCCGTCGCTTAAAATAGAATGTGTATGTAAATCAATCATTTCAAACATTCATCACTGAAATTTAAAAACCCTGAAAACTGGTTGTCACTTAGCACAATTTAGAACCGCGAGTCAATAAAGATCATGAAATAACTGGAATATAGCAGAACGGGCGTTCTGTGGCTGCGCATAATCTTATTTATTTCATTGCTGTCAAGATAACTTTTAGCTCAAAACGGGCAAATACGGTTCTACATCAGCCGGTTTTTGCTTGACTTCATCATTCCGATCCTGCTATTTTTCCTCATCGATAAGGCCGTGATGTTTTTTTATAAATCATTTTTCATCCAACATTAACAAGGAGAATTTGTCATGGAAATTAAAAAGGTGTGTGTATTAGGTGCCGGTTTAATGGGCAATGGCATTGCGCAGGTTTGTGCTCAGGCAGGTTACGAAGTTGCATTACGCGATATTGAACAGAAATTTGTAGATGGCGGGATGAACACCATCAAAAAGAATCTGGGCCGTGACGTTGCAAAAGGAAAGATGGCGCAGGCAGATATGGATGCAGTTCTGGGACGCATCAAACCGACACTGAGTTTGAAGGATGCAGCAGCCGGAGCGGACATTGTGGTTGAAGTCGTCATCGAACTGATGGACATCAAGAAAAAAGTTTATGCCGAACTCGAAGACATTGTCCCCAAACATTGTTTATTTTTCACCAATACGTCGGGACTGAGTATTACCGAAATGGCCGCCGTAACAGGCAGACCGGACCGCTTTGTCGGCACGCATTTTTTCAATCCCGTTCCGGTGATGAAACTCCTGGAAATCATTCGAGGCCATCAAACATCCGATGAAACACTCGCGGCTGCCGTCGAATGGGGTAAAAAAATCGGCAAAGATGTGATTACCGTGAAAGAAGCACCGGCATTCGTCGTCAACAGAATTCTCTGCACTATGCTCAATGAGGCTTTCTTTGTTCTGGATGAAGGACTGGCCTCGGCAGAGGATATTGACAAAGGCATGGTTCTGGGATGCAATCATCCAATCGGACCGCTGGCGCTGGCTGATCTGGTCGGCAATGAAACGCTGCTGCGTGTCATCGAAGGATTGCACCGTGAACTGGGCGATAAGTACCGTCCCGCGCCTATCTTGAGAAAACTGGTCCGCGCCGGAAATTTCGGACGGAAAACCGGTAAAGGGTTTTACGATTACAGCAAATAATCATTTATTTCTTTCCAAAATGCCACAGCAGTCTAAACATCATAAAAGGGGGGGCACAGATATGAATTATGAACTTACCGAAGAAATGAAGATGTTGAAGGAAATGGCCTATAAATTTGCTGTGGCGGAGGTAAAGCCAGTGTCACAGGAATCGGATGAACATGAAAAATACCTGCCGGAAATCAGAATCAAAGCGGCCCAAAATGGTCTGGTCGGTGCGTGGATCCCTGAGGAATACGGTGGATCGGGTGCCGGAATTTTGGGCAATACCATCATCACGGAAGAAATATCAAAAATTGATATGGGCATCGGATTGAACATCGTTGCTTCGGGCTTCGGTTGCGAATCGATCCTCAACTACGGAACGGAAGCGCAGAAGAAAACTTATCTGCCACCCATCTGCGAAGGCGTGAAAGTCTGCGCCGGCGCTTATACCGAACCCAATGCCGGAACGGATGTTTCTGGCTACAAAACACGTGCGGTTAAAGACGGCAATGATTATGTCATTAACGGCAACAAAATGTTCATCACCAACGGCACGGTTTGCGACTTTATGGTGACGCAATGCATCACCAACCCGGAAGAAAAAAAGCATAACAGCTTCAGCCTGATTATTATACCGGCCGATGCCCAAGGTGTGACACGCAATAAAATTCACGGGAAAATGGGCATCCGTGCCAGCGATACGGCGGAAATCGCTCTGGAAGACGTGCGGGTTCCCCAATCCAATCTGGTAGGGAAAGAAGGACACGGCTTTCGCCAACTGATGCACTTTTTTGATATCACCCGCGTCATGGTTTCCGGTCAGGCTCTGGGGCTTTCGGAAGCTTGTCTGGAAACCAGCATTAAATACGTCAAAGAAAGAACCGCCTTCGGAGCACCGCTGGGATCTTATCAAATGACGCAGATGAAACTCACCGAAATGGCAATCCGTATTGAAGCGCTGCGCGGTCTGGTTTATAAAGCGGCCTGGCTGATCGATCAGAAAAAACCGGATTATACGCTGGCCGCCATGGCTAAATTTTACGGCGGACAAACCGCCGTCTTTTGCGCCAATTACGCCGTTGAGCTTCATGGCGGCTACGGTTATATTGAGGAATATCCCGTGCAGAAATGGTATCGGGACGCGAAAATACTGGAACTTTATGAAGGAACCAAGGAAGCCGAAATCATGACTATCGGACGAGCGCTACAGACACGGTGACGATAAAAATATAGCAGTTCGTTATTCCTTGATAACCTCTCTGGCAATGACGATCCGTTGAATTTCCGATGTGCCTTCGTAGATGGTCGTGGCGCGGGCGTCCCGGTATAAACGTTCAACCTTGTAGTCTTTCGTATAGCCGTAACCGCCATGAACCTGAAGCGCCATATAGGCGCTCGAATTGGCTGTTTCCGAAGCGAACAATTTGGCCATGGAGGCTTCCCTGGTAAACTTCAACCCTCTGTCCTTGCGGTCCGCCGCAGCCAGCATCAGCCATGAGGCGGCTTCGATTTTTGTTGCGGCATCCGCGATCATAAACTGGATGGCTTCAAACGAGCTGATGGTTTTTCCAAACTGACGCCTTTGCTTGGTGTAGGAAACAGCCTCATCCAGACAAGCTCTTGCAATACCGGTCGCCTGGGAGGCAATGCCTATTCTTCCGCTGTCCAGCGCACCCATGGCCACTTTGAACCCTTCACCGGGGTTTCCCAGCAAGTTTGTCGCGGGAATTTCACAGTCTTCAAAGACCAGTTCCACCGTGTTGGATGCCCTCAGCCCGAGTTTTTCCTCTTTTGTGCCGATTTTAAAACCGGGGGTGCCTTTTTCGATGATAAAAGCGGAAAGTCCTTTTGTTCCCTTCTCTTGACCGGTTCTGGCAATCAGATTGATGATATCGGCATACTGTCCGTGGGTAATAAATACCTTTGTTCCGTTGATGATATATTTGTCTTTTTTCAAAACGGCTGTCGTCGTCATCGATCCGGGATCAGAGCCGGCATTCGGTTCGGTCAGCGCAAAAGCACCCAGAAGCGAACCTTCAGCAAGGCCCGCCAACCATTTATCTTTCTGCTGACTGCTGCCGAATTTCAAAAGAGGTTCCGTGGACAAATTAGCAACCGACATGGTGACCGCGCTTGAAGCACACGCGTAGGCGATCTCCTGCAGCGCCAGGGAATACGCCACCGCGCCGGCGCCTGAACCGCCCAGCGCAGGCGGCACCATCATACCCAACAGGCCCAGCCCGCCCATCTTTTTTATCGCATCCATCGGAAACAGGCCTTGCCTGTCCCACTCGGCCGCCTTCGGTTCCAGTTCCTTTTTGGCAAAGTCTCTTGCCATCAGCCTGATCATTTCCTGCTCGCTTGTAAGTTCAAATGCCATAGTCGCCACTCTTAAGGGATATACAGAACTACCAGCAGTTCTGTTTTTTCGTCGGAAGGATTACTCAATGCGTGATGCAGAGCCGAATTAAAATGGATGCATTCGCCCCGCTCCAGAAGGCTGGTATTTTTGCCAACGGAGATCGAAAGACGCCCTTTTAATACATAAATGAATTCTTCACCTTCATGGTGATATTCAACACCTTCGTGAACCGTATCAGGCTCAATGGTCACAAGGTATCCGCCAAGATGCTTATCGGCGCCTGACTGGGTCAGTTGTTTATAGGCATAAGATCCCGCGCGCCGCTTCTGGCTTTTGACCCGGGATGACGCTTTTTTGTTTTCGTTTTGATCCAGGGTTGCCACGTCAACCTTCAGGGTCCGGCTTAATTGCAACACCAGCGCTACCGGAGGCGTGGTTTCATCGTTTTCAACTTTTTGCAGAAGGTCGGCGGGATATCCGGTTTCATGCGCCAGCTCTTTGATGCTCAGTTTTTTACCTTCCCGATACGCTTTGACGCTTTGCCCAAATGATTTCTTTTTATCTCTTACCATATTGATTTCCCTAAAATAAATTTCTGCCTGTTTTTATGCCACTTTCACTGAGTTTACTCATTTCAGTAATTTGGCAACGACATCGCTGAGTACTTTTTGCGATTCGGCAAGTTTTTTTATATCCATTTCAAAATGCCCGCAAACACAATCAACAGGAGGGCATCCACGACAAAAAGGGCGCCGATGAACGCGCATTGCACTTTTGGTTTCCAGTCGTAGCAGAAAAACGAAACCACAAAGAAGGGAATGTAAACCGTGACAAAAACCGGGAACGCACCCCACCAGTTGTAAACCCAGTGAAAGGCCGGTGTTTTCGCCAGAAAGATTTCAATGAATGAAAACAGGCCCGCATTAACCACCGCAAAGAAGATGCGATTGTTGACACCGAGTATTTTTATTTTGGGATCTTCGGGGAGGATTTTGGAAAGGACCAGACCGGCAACAGAAAACATCAGACTCAGTTCAATGCCGACACCGACCAAAAGCAAAAATGAAGTGCCCGTTGGCACCGTCCAAAGCGCGTGTCCGCTTCCATACTGAATCAGGGCATTTCCGATTTCGAAAAACCAGTGCACCAGATAAAGCGAAAGACCGGCGGCAACGCCTTTCCAGTTTTTTTTGCTGATCTCATTGGTGTAAACATAAATGACCAGAGCCAGAAGTGTAATGACATACCACTGAAAATTATCAGGGCAGCGCAAAATGCTTAATGCTTGCCCGGTTAATTCGGGTTGATTCATAAAAACTCCTTTCTTTGATGGTGAGTCCGATACAACTGTTTCTTCCACTCAGACAGGTTAATGGATATTTTTGCCACAAATATTCAGTAGCTACCATTGGACGGTTCTTTTTCTATCATAAACGCTGAATAAATAAAACCAGGGAATGACCGATCAACAAATTTGGTTTGACAATAATCGCAGAGCATATTATCACTCGCCGGCGAATATATGCTAATATGTGCGACAAACATCAAACGCATTTTCAGGAGAATAAGCAAAATACAAATAACTTCCCAAACGGAAGCAAAAGAAGGAGAACATTTTTATGAATACCTATACACTCGACAAACCGGATAACCTGATTGAC
This sequence comes from uncultured Smithella sp., assembly GCA_964450075.1. Lineage (GTDB taxonomy): Bacteria > Desulfobacterota > Syntrophia > Syntrophales > Smithellaceae > UBA8904. Next base: position 34,877 of record CAYVFA010000001.1, on the reverse strand, counting down.
TGGTGGAAGGAAAGTGTCGACAAATATCCCGACAGAAGATTCATCGGCACCAAGAATAAAGACGGTGTTTATGAATGGGTCACACGCCAAGAAGTCAACACGCGCATTGACAATCTCCGGGCGGGATTGGCAAAGCTTGGCGTTAATGAAGGGGATGTCGTAGGCATCATCGCCAATAACCGCGTGGAGTGGGTGGTCGCCGCTTTTGCCTCGTGGGGACGCGTCGCCCGGTATGTTCCGATGTATGAAGCCGAACTTGTTAAAATATGGAAATATATTATCACCGACAGCCGGATCAAAGTGCTGTTGGTTTCCAAACCTGAAATCTATGAGAAAATAAAAGATTTTCCAAAAGAAATCCCCACGCTCGAGCATATTTTCATCATTGATGCAGAAGGCGATCATTCGATGGCTGCCCTTGAAAAAACAGGATCGGCAAAGCCTGTCCCGCCCCAGAGTCCAAAACCCGATGATATCGCCGAACTCATCTATACATCCGGCACAACCGGCAACCCCAAGGGCGTTTTGCTGTCTCACGGCAATTTTACCCACAATTCATCTTCCGGCCTCAAGATGTACCCCGAACTTCAGAAAAACGATGGAATCGACAGCGTGACGCTGGCCATTTTACCCTGGGCCCATGTTTTCGGCCAGAGCGGCGAGTTATTTGCCATTATCCGCCTCGGCGGTTCTTTCGGGCTTGCGGAAAGTCCGACCACCATCGTTGATGACATTGTTAAGGTCAAGCCCACCTTTCTCGTCGCCGTCCCCCGCGTTTTTAACCGGATATACGACGGCCTGTGGGCTAAAATGAATAAAGAAGGAGGATTGGCCAAAGCCCTTTTTGTGATGGGTGTCGAGGCGGCCAAGAAAAAGAGGGAGCTGGCAGCCAGTGGCCAGTCCGATTTCATAACCAATCTAAAACTCAAACTGGCGGATAAAATTGTTTTTTCAAAAATCCGGGAGCGTCTGGGTGGAAGAGTACTGGGTGCGATGACGGGCAGCGCGGCCATGAACCCTCAAATCGGGCAGTTTTTCTTTGATGTCGGCATTCCCGTTTACGATTGTTACGGGCTGACTGAAACGTCGCCGGCCGCCACGATGAATGCCTCCTGGGGCTACCGTCTGGGCAGCGTCGGCAGAGCCATTGACAAAGTCAAAATCGTCATCGACTCCTCTGTTGTGGAGCCAGGCGCAACCGACGGCGAAATTATTATTTACGGTCCCAATGTCATGAAAGGTTACCACAACCGGCCCGAAGACACACAGGCTACCATGACGCCGGATGGTGGTTTCCGCACCGGCGACCGCGGGAGGCTGGATAAAGACGGATACCTCTTCATTACCGGCCGCATCAAGGAACAGTATAAACTGGAAAATGGCAAATTCTGTTTCCCGGTTTCCCTGGAAGAAACCATCTGCCTGGTGTCATTTGTTCAGCAAGCGGTGATTTACGGTCTCAACCGGCCTTACAATATTTGTCTTATCGTGCCGGATTTTGACGTCTTGAAAAACTACGCCAAGGGAAAAGGACTGCCGACCGATATTCCAACCCTGCTGGCACGTCAGGATGTCACCGACATGATCAGCGGGGAAATTACCAACCATCTGAAGGGTAAGTTCGGCAGTTACGAAATCCCGAAAAAGTTTTTATTTCTTTCCGAGCCTTTCAGTCTGGACAATGGCATGCTGACTCAGACCATGAAACTCAAGCGCAAAATTGTTATGGATAACTACATGGATAAAATCGAAGCGCTTTACAAATCGAAGTAAGAAACTCCTGCCAAAAAAGCTAAAAAAAAGCCGTCTCATTCAAAATGAGACGGCTTTTTTAATGAATGATAACAAATATAAATTTACTTTACTGCATCCTTCAAACCCTTGCCGGCTTTGAATACCGGAACCTTCTTGGCAGCGATTTTAATGGCTTCGCCGGTCTGGGGATTTCTGCCCTTGCGAGCCTTTCTCTTGCTCACAGAGAAGGTTCCAAAACCCACCAACGTCACGCTGTCACCTTTTTTGAGTGCTTTCTGGATTGCCGCCAATGTCGCACTAACCGCCGCATCAGCCTCTTTCTTTGTGCATGTTGCTTTTGCTACTTCTTCGATCAACTCTGCTCTGTTCATTGGACACCCCTTTAAAAGTTTTATTTTGGAAAACGGTTCAGCGAAAATATATCTTATTTTAAAAAAAATCCACCTTTTTTATAAAAATTTTTCATCATATTGCACTGCCACAAACGCTTCACGGCGGGAATAAAACAAACCGAGGCAGGCCCTTCTGTCATCCGGAAGCCTCGCTGTTTAGCGCAATTTCTGTTTAGATGCTTGTTTTTTATACTGCTTTTCACCAAATATTAAATCCTGCTTTTTAATAAACACTTCCGTGTCGGGCGCCACAGAATGAGTCAGCCACACGTTTCCTCCGATCACGGAACGCTTGCCGACAACCGTATCACCGCCCAAAATAGTGGCATTGGCATAAATGATGACGTCATCTTCAATCGATGGGTGGCGCTTTTTGGATCTCAAACGCTTGCAGTCCACTTTCGATAAAGACAGGGCACCCAGCGTAACCCCCTGATAGATCCGTACGCGGTTACCGATCGTGCAGGTTTCGCCGATGACAACGCCTGTGCCATGATCAATAAAAAAGCTCTCGCCGATATGAGCGCCCGGATGGATATCAATGCCTGTGCGGCTGTGAGCGTATTCCGTCATGATCCGCGGGATGAGCGGAATATTTTGATGGTAGAGTTCATGGGCAATCCGATAAACCATGATCGCCCAGATTCCCGGATAGCTGAATATGATTTCATCATAACCTTTGGCCGCCGGATCACCGTCAAAGGCGGCACGGATATCCTTGGCCAGCATCGTGCGCAATGGTGTCAGTTGCCGGAGAAATTCGACAGTCAGTTGATGTCCCAACGGTTCGCAATGCACACAGGACTGGTTTTGACGAATACAATCGTGACGGATAGCCAGAACAACCTGTTCGGAAAGTATTTCGTAAAGAGCAGTCGTCTGCTGACCCAGATAATATTCCAGATTGGTGGAATCCAGCCGGGTGCGCACAAAATATCCCGGATATAGAATCAACGCCAGACGTCGCAGAATATCAATGATCGCTTCCCGATGCGGAATCGGTTCGGCGCTGACATGATCAAAGCATCCCCCCTTGCTGCATGAGGAGACAAGCTCATCAACAATCGCGGGGACTTCATTACGATAATTTTTTGCCGATTTGATTTCATTTTTACATTTATCGCCGTTGGTTGCACGTTTCATCTCATCACACTATCCTTATCCCATTCACTATCCACTATCCACTATCTACCATCTACCATCCACCACTCACTGCGCCTTGCAGGCGTGCTCTGCGGTATTCCAGAAGGGAGACATGTCGCGCAACCGGTCAATAATCGCCGGCATTTTTTCAATAACAAAATCAACTTCCTCTTCCGTGTTATTCACACTCAAGCTGAAACGAATCGAACCGTGCGCCATCGTGAACGGAACACCCATGGCCCGCAGAACGTGTGACGGCTGCAAAGATCCGGATGTGCAGGCGGACCCGGACGAAGCGCAAATGCCCAACTCATTCATCAGAAGCAGGATCGCCTCTCCTTCCACATATTCAAAGCTGATGTTGGTGGTATTGGGCAGACGATGGGTAATGTCTCCGTTAACACGACTTTTGGGAATCTTCTTTAAAAGCTCATTTTCCAGTTTATCCCTCAGCCTTCGGACATCCGTATTTTCTTTTTCCAGATTTTTGGCCGCCAGTTCGCAGGCCATTCCAAATCCGATGATGCTCGGTGTATTTTCGGTGCCGCCGCGCCGCCCCTTTTCCTGATGTCCGCCGATTAGAAGGGGTGAATACTTGGTGCCGCGCCGGATATAGAGAACACCGATTCCTTTCGGCGCATGCAGCTTGTGTCCGGAAACGGAGAGCATATCAATAACATTTTTTTTCAAATTGATCGGAATTTTACCGGTGCTCTGAACCGCGTCGGTATGAAAGAGAATACCCTTTTCGTGCGCCAGCCTTGCTGCTTCCTCCACCGGAAAAATAACACCGGTTTCATTGTTGCCCCACATCAGGCTGACAATAGCCGTATCGGGCGTCAGACTTTTTTCCAGATTTTCCAGATCGAGAATGCCGTTTTTATCAACGGGCAACTCTGTGATCCGATACCCCTCGGTATTTAATTGCGCACAAAGGGTGCGGACGGCAGGATGCTCCACACGGCTGATGACAATATGCTTTTTATCAGGTCTGGTGACCAAGGCGGATCGAATTGCGGAGTTGTCGCTTTCCGTTCCGCAACTGGTAAAGACAATTTCTTCAGGCATTGCGCCCAGAAGCGCGGCCACCTGCTCACGCGCAACACGAATTTTCTGGCCAACTTGCCCCCCGAATGTATGCATGCTGGAAGGATTGCCGTACAGATCGCGAAAATAAGGCATCATAGCTTCCAGCACTTCCGGGGCCACTTGCGTTGTGGCATTGTTGTCGAGATAAATGGTTTTCATTTGGATTCCTCCTCAACCACGATGTCCGGCGAAACAAGTTCTTTCAGGCGGTGTTCGACAAAATCTTTCAGCGTGATATTCGACGCCTTGCAACTGGCACAAGCGCCGCGCATGGCCACAATGACTCGATTTCCGATGATGTCTATGATCTCGATATCCCCGCCATCCTGCTTCAGAGAGGGCCTGATTTCCCGCTCAATCGTTTCTTCGATTAATCTGATTTTCTGAATATTGGTGAGCTTGGGTTTGGCTTCCGCTTTCGGCTCGGCCTTCACCTGTTCGAGAATCTGGGCAATGGCGTCCTGACACCCCCCGCAGCCTCCGCCGGCCTTGGTATAATTGGTGACATCTTCCACGGTTGTCAGATTATTTTCCCGAATAGCCCTTTCGATTTCTTTATCCGTTACACCGAAGCATTCACAAATAATTTTTTCACCTGCTGCAAGCGAAGGCGCGCCCCGATAATTTTCCACGGCCTTCTCCAGCGCCTGCTTACCCATGACGGAACAATGCATTTTTTCATCGGGCAGACCGCCCAGATACTGGGCAATATCCTGATTGCTGACTTTAAGCGCTTCGTCAACGGTCATTCCCTTGATGATTTCGGTCAGAGCCGAAGACGACGCAATCGCGCTGGCGCAACCGAATGTTTTGAATTTGGCGTCCTTGATGCGCTTGTTTTCATCAAGTTTAAAGGTGAGTTTCAGCGCATCACCGCAAGCGAGCGATCCGACTTCGGCCACGCCATCCGGATTTTCAATCTCGCCCACATTTTGCGGGTTAAGAAAATGCTCTTTGACCTTATCCGTGTATTCCCACATAAGCACTCCTTACAATCTGATTTCAATACGACTTTTTACGATTTCGGCTTATAGTTAAAATTAATCTATTTCAATTGCAAGTATTTTTATAGTATAGAGTGCCTTCATAAAAACCGGAAAGGGAGATTCAATGATGATGAAATGGAAATCCGTATTATTTCTAGTCTGCCTGTTGATGATCCTGCCTGCAATCCTGTTTGCCGAAAAAATGACAAGCAATTGGCAGCTGACCGGCTATACAAAATATCGTGATCCCGTTTTTGCCGACATGGCCCGTTTGAGATCGCCTGCTCACGACACGCAAGCCATATGGATCAAAATCGCTCCGTCAGCCCGCAGCAAATATCTGCGCTCCATCAACGAATATCTGGCGTCCGTCAGAAAACCCCATCATGAATTCAAGTCCGTAGAAATTTTCTGCGAAATTAATTGTTCCCGTCATTTGATCCGGTTTACAAGATTTGTTTACCTGGATAAAAATAGAAACGTCATTCACGAAGCCAACGAAGACAAACCTGAGCGGTTTCTGATCAATGGGGGTAGCATCTGGTATCCCGTTGAAAAAGAAGCCTGCGCAAAACGAAAATAAAACAAGGAGCAGAAAGCATGAGCACACAACCGGCCAAAATTAACACCACCATCAGTTTATCGGAATTTATTACTAAAATATCTCAGATCCTGTGGCGGCTGCCGTCGATGATCGTGAGCACCGTTAAAGGTCTCAAGAGCATCGGCAGCAACAAGAATAATTCCTGGGGTCTGGAGCTGGAAAAAATCGCAAAGCAATTTCCTCAAAACCCGGCAGTTAAATCACCGGATGGATCGCTCACCTATAGTGAATTAAACGAACGCGCCAACCGTTTCGCCCATTACCTCATCTCCAAGGGCGTGGGCAAGGGCGATGTGGTGGCGCTCTGTTTTGAAAACCGGCCGGAACTGCTTGCCGCTTATTGCGGCTGTTCCAAAGTCGGCGCTATCGCTTCTCTCATCAATACGAACCAGCGGGGTGATTCTCTGGTGCATAGTTTCAATTTGAATCCCGGTAAGGTCGTCATCATCGGCGAGGAGTGCTATGGCTTTTTCAGCGAATCCCGCGCGTCAATCAACCTGGAGAAATCGACACTGGTCATGGTCCGGGATACGGGTAAAATCTCACCCAAAGATATCAAAGACATCACGGATGAACTCGACCTGATGAGTTCATTAAATCCAACGACAACCCCGAGCGTCACGCTCAAGGACCCGGTATCCTACGTTTACACGTCCGGCACAACCGGCGGCCTGCCCAAGGCGGCGGTCATCATCAATAAACGCGCCGTCTCCGCCATGTTCTGGTTTGGAAGAGTCGTCATGCGCGTAAAACCCTCCGATACCATCTACATTCCGCTGCCCTTTTTCCATACCAACGCCATTACCGTGGGGTGGCCTCCGGCGCTGTATAACGGAGCGGCAGTGGCCCTGCGCCGAAAATTCAGCGCCAGCAAATTTCTGGACGATGTCCGGCAATTTCAGGCAACCCACTTTGTTTATGTGGGAGAAGTCTGTCGCTATCTGATGGCCCTGCCCGCCAAGCCCGACGACCACCAAACCACGCTGAAATATATTGTCGGCAACGGTCTGAGGCCCGATATCTGGATGGCTTTCAAAAAGCGTTTCGGCATTAAGAAAATTTATGAATTTTACGGCGCCGCCGAAGGTGTGGGCGTTTTCACCAATATTTTTAACTTTGATTACAGCGTCGGAACAAGCGTCACGCCTTTTGCCCTGGTCGCCTACGACACTGAAAACGATGTGCCGGTCAGAGACGCTCAAGGATACCTGAAAAAAGTCGGCAAAGGCGAAACCGGCCTTTTAATTATGGAAATTACTGAAAAGACGCCCTTCCCCGGCTATTCCGACAAGAAAAAAACAGAGGAAAAAATCATCCGCAACGCCTTCAAAAAGGGAGACCTGTGGTTTAACACGGGGGATCTGCTCAGGAATATGGGATTTCGACATGCGCAATTTGCCGACCGGCTGGGCGATACGTTCCGCTGGAAAGGTGAGAATGTCGCCACGCAAGAAGTCGAAAAGGCTATTGATACTTTCCCGGGTGTTTCATCCTCCGCAGTGTACGGTATTTCCATTCACGGCTGTGACGGCAAGGCGGGAATGGCGGCTATCGTCAAAGATGAAAAAGAATCCCTTGATATATCCAGGCTGGCCTCGCATCTCAAAGCAAGCCTCCCCAAATATGCCGTGCCGATTTTTGTTCGTTTCGTGCCCGATTTCGAGTGGACTGCCACCCACAAGATAAAGAAAACAAACCTCAAGGCCCAGGCATTCGACTTGTCACAGGTAAAGGAAGAAATCTATGTGCTTTTGCCGGAAAATGAAGGCTATGTGGCCTTGACTGATGAAATTTACCACAACATAGAGGCAGGTAGATATAAGTTCTAGTGTGATCTATAAACGGGCAGCGTAAACCGCAGGTTTATTCTGCCCGTTTCATTTTTCGATATGGTCCTTTGCACAGGTAATCACAAGACGCCACGTCGCACCATGCAGCTTGACGGTCCTCCAATACGCTACATGCGTCACCGGCGTTTTGCCGCCCATCTGATAGAAACGGAAAACACCCGTTCCATCGTTCGTGTCAGCCACTTTTTTTGCCAGATCAATCAGGTCCGGAAAGGGCTGATATAAGGGGTCCGTAAAAACATTACGCCCGATCTGCGTCACATCAACATCATAAATAACCAGACCGTCGGTTTGCATCAGGAAGATATCGACTGGCAGGTTCGAAGCAACCGGTCCGATGATGCTCGACAAAAGATGTTCCGGGGCAAAGAGCGCCGCCACCGACCCCTCAAACCGATGCCCCGATGAAAATACGGGATAATGTATGACAACAGCTTGGGGACCTTCGACGGAACGGAAAGAACCGCTCATCACCGGCTTATGGGTTTTGAATAGCTTGACCATATGCGCCTGCTTGCTGATATCGGCGCCCTCGGACGTCCGGTGCGCGGGCGGTTCAACAACCAGCATAATTCCCGAATTGCTCACCGTTTCGCAGTCAATGATATATGAATTCGCATCATAGAGCTTTTTGAGTACGTCCCGGGCGGAATCGCCCTTCAAGTCCCTGCCGTTCAGGGCCTGCGCGCTTCGCTTAACATCGCCGTCCAGCTTGCCAAGCGCCGTGTTGACCTCCGAATGCAATCCCGACAGAAGGTCTTGCAGATCTTTTCGGGAAAGCAGAAGCTGATGGTTACTCTCGGTGGGAACCGTCAATGCCCCCGCAATGATCTTCGCCTGCAGCGCCAGGACTTTTTTGTGAATTTCCACAGGAATCAGCTTCTTGTTTTGATCATTATATACAAAGCCGACACCGTTTTCTTTCAGACCGAAGGTCTTCAAACCTCCGGAAAAGTTTCCCCGAACACAGGACCTCACGCTCTCGAAGACCGCCACATCGATATGCTTGGTCATGCTTGTCAGGACAAGTCCGGGAGCCTGCGCGCTCTGATCTATATCCACACCGATGGCCAGACGTTTCATCTTCTTTGCTGCCTCGAAAAGCCCGGCGCCCGTCGCCCCTGACGCATGATAGATAATATCCGCGCCCTCTTTATACATGCGGCTTGCAATTTGGTATCCTTTTTGCGGATCATTAAATGCCTGACCGGTTATCCCCGCATATTTTGATGACACGCGAATATCCTGCCGGACAGCAAGCGCACCGGCCTGATAGCCTGCCTGAAATTTACGGATGATCGGACTGTCCATACCGCCGATAAAACCGATTTCCCCTGTTTTGCTTTTTAAGGCCGCCATCGCCCCGACCAGATAAGAACCTTCCTCTTCTTTGAACGTGAGCCCGGCCAGATTGGCAGGCAATGGAATAATCCGGCCTTTGTCGTCATGCTTCACGCTATAATCCACGCAGACGAATTTTTTATCAGGATATTTTGCGGCCAGTTTATCCAGCTTGTCTGAAACTGCAAATCCAACGCCGATAATCATCCCCACATCTGAAGCCAACGCCTCATTTATAGCATGATCCAGTTCCAGATTTCTCTTGTGTTCGACATAGACGGCTTTCACCCCCAGTTCGGTAACTGCCTTTTCCAGACCGTTGTATGCGGAATCGTTAAATCCGCCGTCGCCTCTGCCGCCGATATCAAAAATGAGGGCGACCTTCATGGGTGTGGGATTTTGCGCCAGTGTTTCCCGCGCCGCGGCAAAAGAGAGAACCAGAGCCATGATCACCCAAGAGTAAACCCATAATCTTTTCATCTTTCATCTCCATTTCCTTGTCATTTGTTACACATCACCGCTTTCAGCTTTTCACCTTGAACCCTGAACCTTCTTTCTTATTTTACCTTTCCGATCGGAAAACCCTGCCCGCTGATGGATATGGTCGGGTACTGCGCCCGTTTGAATACTTTTTCAGCAAGAGCGGGTACCTCATTATCCACGTAATCCGCCAGCTCTGTTGTCTTAATAAACCCGGTCTTGCTCTTGTCCGCCTTGCCCTTCAATCCATCCGCCAGGACATAGGTAAAGAGCCCATGCCCGTTGTATCCTTCCAGCGCTTCCTGAATCGAAGTAGAAGCAGAAAGAATGGTTGAGCCCACCGCACGGCTCAACACCTTCATGGCCGTGGCTTCGCTCATGCCACGCGTCAGCATGGCCGTTTGGATAACATCGCCTAATTGACCGGCACTGCATGTATCGATGACGATCAGCTTCTTGGTCGCGGGAATGTTGGCAATCAGTTCTTTCAATGAGTTCTGACTGACCGCATCCGTTTTGAGCTTTGCTGTCGATACAGAACCGACATTGGACGTAATCAGAAAATACTCTCCGTCGTCAACTGTACCGTGGCTTGCCACATAGAAGACAAACAGGTCGTCGGGGTTTAACGACTGCATGGCTTTGAGTTCTTTTAAGATGTTTTCCCGGGTTGTCTCTTCTTTAGAAGAAAGCTTTTTTATGGTTACTTTCTCAAAAAGAGAGGATGCGCCTTGTTGAAGCGTGTTGGCAAACAGATCGGAATCAGCGACAGCGTAATTCAGTTGGAGTTTTGGGTTTTTATACTCGTTGATGCCTATGACCAACGCATAAAGATAAGGCTTGCCGACAGCTTTAAATGCCGCTGTAATTTCCTGAACAGCGTCTGTGCTTTGCATGGTATTATCGGCATTAAAGGCAATGGCCCTGACAACGTTCACGCCGCTTGATAGTTTCAGTTGATAGGTTTTTGTAATTTCGCTCTGATTGGATGTAACAACTTTTACACCTCTGGTGCTGTCCAGCATGACAGCAGACCCGTTGAGGTAAAGCCGGATATCGCCAATGCCGCCACCGGCATCGGTAATTTTCAAGGTGATGGTCGCATCGCTCTTGTCGATGCTTTTAGGCGTATCGACGATGGCCACTACCGGAGGCGGTTTGACATCCGCCACCTTTTTCAGATCTTTTAAAGATCCACCCCCAAGTGCTACCTGAACAAGATCGGGACGGTAGAAACTCTCCCGCAACTGCTCTGTGCTGTATTCCTTACCGCCGACGGTAACGCCGAGATACTGATCGCCTTTAGGGGAGGAGGTATAATAGCCATTGGCTGTTGTTATAATCCATTCGCCGTCTTCAAAATCAATCATGGAAGCAATTTCTTCGCCTGTGGCGGCATCCCATATTCGGGTGGAAGCGTCACCTGCGGATATCACCTGCCTGCCATTTGGAAAGAATTTCGCCGAAGTGCCGGCCTGCGTTGTAACAATATTGCCGCTAAAAGCTTTTAATTTGGCTCCCGTCGCCAAATCCCATATTTTTATGTTCCCATTCCATCCTGCGGACACAATATATTTACCGTCCCGTGAAAAATCCACGGAACTAACTCCGCCCATACCAGAGTGACCGGCAAATGTCCTGATCAGTGTTAAGTTTTTTGTATTCCACAATTTAACAAGATTATCGTGTCCGCCCGACAGGGCATATTCACCATCTGAAGAAAAAGAAACGGCATTAACACGAGGAGGCAGAAGAAAAGCACCATCACTTCCTGCCACTGTTTTCACGGACGTCCCGGACGATATACTCCATAGTTCAATATTGCCGAAACTGCCGCCCGATAATGCATATTTGCCATCCGGAGAAAAGGCAACAGCGCAGATAACATCTTTTTTATGTAATTTAAAATCTCTGACTTTTCGTCCCGTTGCCACATCAAAGATTTTCATGGTGTGAGGTTTAGGTGCCGAAAGCAAGTTCAAGTCTAAAGAAGTATTCCCGCACAAAAGATATTTTCCATCAGGAGAGAAAGCGACAGAGATCGTTCCCTCATCATCCAATGTCATTATTTCCTGTCTTGTAGCCAAATCCCAAAGTTTTGTTCCTTTGCCACCGGAGGCAAAATATTTTCCATCAGGCGAAAAAGCAACCGCGACTGTAAAACCCATGCCGCTAACATGATTGAAAGTCTGTATTTTCACACCCTGCCGGATGTCCCAAAGGATAAAAGAATCAAAGCTGCTCGACAAAGCGTATCGTCCATCCGGAGAGATATCCACCTTACCCACTGCGGGAGCTTTTTGTTTAATTTCCCGCGACATATCACCTTTTCCGGTCAAAACAGGCGTCGCCGCACAGGAAGAAAGAAAAAGCGCAAAACAGACGATTACTACTGTTCGACAAACAGACATCTCTGCTCCTTTTGCCTCATTTTTTTGTCTTAACCGTCACTTTGCCTTCGGAAAATTCCGCAGACTGCGTGGCGCTCGCCTGCCCGCCAGCTGTAATTTTGACCCCTCTGGTTTTGATGCCAATGTCCCTTGATTTTGTTTTGACGGCATAGACACTGCCTTCTTCCTTCAAATTCAGATCGCCCAGTTCGGAAACACTGGCATAAACCATGATATTTTCCTCGCCGAAAGGCGGATTCACTTCCAGTTCAAATTTATCATTACCGGAGGGGATTTCATAAATGACGCCGCCCTGAAAGTAATTGTCCTGACGGTAGGGATTGGGCAGCAACTGCAGGCTGGTTTTTGCCGCGTCGCGGTAAATCACCCGGGCAAAGAAAGGCTTGTTGCCTTTGAGATAAATCTTGATTTTCTCGCCTGTGCGATAAGCTGCTTTATCCGTCCAGACTTTCACGGTCAGAGGCAATGACGGATCATCAAGGATCGCATCACTGGCTTTTTCATTGGCTTTCTTCATGGCCTTTTCATCCGGAATAACTTCGGCCTTCAGCTTGATCTTGTAACAGTCGCCCTGCGCCGGATCTTTATACCAGGCCTTTTCCAGTGTCTCGATCACTGAAACCGTGGCGTTGGCGTAAGCGGACACAAGATCTTTTTGAAGTTCAAAATCTTTTACTTCCGTTGCGGACGACACATAGGTTTTGACCGACTCGACCGCGTTTCTTTTGGCTTCGGTCAGGGCCGCCGTTTCAGTTTGTTTGCGCGATTTGTCATCCCCCATACAGGCGGAACCTTCCGCGATCTTAATCGTCGATTGCGCGGCATAAAGCGGCACAGCCATCAAAACCAGTAAAGCCAGAATCAATAATATTTTACGCATAAAAACCTCCTTGAATTTCAGGCAACGGAATTGCCATCCAGTTAATATTTTCTGCTATTTTATCAGGCATGATGAATTTCTTCCCCGAAGGTTGATTCGAGCTTCCTGATTTCTTTTCTTTCGTAGAATACAACGCCGATGCGCCGGATATGATCGAGGACATCCTGATCGCGGATATCCTTCAGAATGGAAAGGTCAAAATGATAAGGCAGATACAGGTCGTCAATATCATCCATAATCCTATACAGGACATTCATCGTCAGGTCGGCGTCGCCATCCAGTGTCAGGTCGATATCAGACCCGTTTTTATAGTTTCCTTTGGCGCGTGATCCATACAGAACAGCTTTGCCCACCTGTGGATAGCGATTGAAGATTTCGCAGATTTTCTCAATAGCGGATTCTTTGAGTCCGTATTTCATGGCTTTTCCTTACAGGCTTTTAAACTTTTCAAACAGTCTTCCGAATTCCGCGTAATAATTTTCCAGGATCGCTTGGACAATTTTTTGAGCAACATCTTTATTGTAAGTATAGGAGGTAAGATTTCTGTTTTGGATCATGTCCATCCAGGCGTCTCCGTTTTCGATGAGACCCCGTTTGAATGCCTCGCGGCTGCTGTCTTTGGAGCCGTAAAGCTCTCGCACGCCCTGTTCTTCCAGAAAGTTTTTCAATACGTTCCACGCCAGTTCATGGGTGTATTCGAAAGCCTGAATGATTCCCTGTTCTTCGAGCTCGGTTAGCGGACGTTTTTTAGAAAGCTCCACGGCCTTTTCCAACTGAGCATATGCTTGTTCAAAATGTTTAAAACGCTGAATCCAGCGAACATCCTGTGAAGTCATCAATCACGCCTCCATAAATAACGCCCGTGACGGCCGTCCTCATATCTGCCTTTGAAGCCTTAACGTTTCATTTTTACCGATAAATCTTCAACATTATCTTTTTCATATAGTTTCCTTCGCCATACCAGCAAAATCCCATCCTTTTCTAGGGTAGGGTTGAAGTGGATTTCGCGTGAAACGCGAGTCTCCCTCCTTTTTTAAAGGAGGGGTGGGGTGGATTTTAAATAGTCCTCAATTTTTTCTGAAACGCCATCAATATTTTTGAGAATGTCTATGTTGGAAAAGCGCATCACAGTTAATCCCAAACCTTGAAGATAGCGTTCCCTGGTCTGGTCCTTTCTCACCCCATTGCTTTCGTAATGCTGCCCACCGTCAATCTCCAAGATAAGTTTAGCCTTGGGGCAATAAAAGTCCACAATGTAGTTACCTATGTTTTTCTGACGGTAGAATTGCAAGTTGCCTATCTGTTTTCGCCTGATCTTCGACCAGATAAGCTGCTCGGCATCGGTCATGTTGCTTCTTAACGTCCGGGCCAACGGCTTTAATTTTTTATTAAAGGGCAACATTAAAATCCCTCCTGTCCCCCCTTTACTAAGGGTGACTATGAGCCTGAAGCTCAATCCCCCTAAATCCCCCTTTAAAAAAGGGGGACTTTACTGCGCTTGGGGCCAGACAGATTAGGCAAGCGATGAAGAACCTGCCAGGCTCACTGACCTAGGGGGAAGGAAAGCCGCAAACCTACGTAGTCAATCCGTTTGACAGGATAGTCCCAATAGCGGTCAGAAGTGTACGCATTGTCGCTCCAGCTCCCGCCACGAAGGACGCGCCCGTCACTTAACGACGGCCCGTCAGGGTTATTTTGTGGGCTGTTTTTGTAATAATCGCTTCCATACAAGTCATTACACCACTCCCAAACATTTCCACTCATGTCGAAAAGTCCCAGACCATTAGGCTGTTTCTGACCAACTGGGTGAGTTTCTTTGCTAGAATTACCCCGATACCAAGCCACAGTGTCGACATCACTATCACCCGCATATTTCTCGCTTTTTCCGCCGCTTTTTGCCGCGTATTCCCATTCTGCCTCTGTCGGCAAACGATATCGTTTCCCCGTCAGGCTGTTGAGTTTCTTTATAAAATCCTGAGCGTCATTCCATGAGACTCTCTCCACTGGGCAGTTTTCGCCGCAACTTCCGAAATATGAAGGGTTGTAGCCCATAATTTTCTGCCATTCGCCCTGTGTAACTTCATATTTCCCAATATAAAAATCGCTGACACAAACATCATGGACTGGTTTTTTGTCAAATTTACCAAACCAAAAGGTGTCTCCCATCTGGTAGCAGCCACCCTTGACGAAGACAAACTGCATAACAGTGGTGGGGTCGGTAAATAAACTATCGTGCGAAAGCTCCGGCGGATGGGCCAAGACATTGTCCGTGCTTGTGGACAAGGTATTTGTTGTCTTCTTCTCCTGCTTCTGTTCCAGCTTTGCCTGGCTTTGGACTTCCTTTTCCGTATCTAGTCTCTGGTTCTCCTCGTCCATGGCGTCTATAGCCTGAGAAGCCTTAATAGCTTCATCCCGCACGGAAGCAACAGATCCCTTTGGTGGAATGAAGTAGAAGTCCCCTACCAATGATGACAGCTCCCAAGGTACCTGGCCGGTGGACTTCATAATCTTACTTCTTACGTTCATAAAGATCTTGTTTATATTCAATCCAGGCATGGCAATATTCTCCAGAAGTGCCTTGGTGTAAGGGCTGTTTCTTCCCTCTCCATCTTTAGCCAGTTGGTTGGGACCCGTGGAATACGAAATAAAGGTGCCCGTCGGTGCGTTGCTGATGATGGCAAGGCCTCTTGTGGCGCTTCTGAATGAACGGGCGAAAGGATTGTCCCTGCAGGCATCAAGCAGGACGATGTTCATGCCATTGTCGGCATTCTCCATTTCAGCCAGAATAATATCCGCGTTGACGGCCTGAAACTTTACGTCTGATTCCTTATCCACACGGGCACCGACAGGGATGAGGTAATTGACGCCGCCGATTTGCATCCCGTGGCCGGCATAGTAGAAAAGTCCCACTCCACGGTTTTTCCTGAGCTTTCCGCCAAACTCCCGGATAGCATTTTCCATGGTCTGGTGGTTGGCATTGCGGTGCATGTTGACATTGAAGCCGAGGCCTTTGAGTGCAGTTGCCATGTCCGCTGCATCGTTGACCGGATTCTTCAGTGGGCCTGCGCTGTATGCGCTATTGCCGATGACCAGCGCAGAGCGGTGCTGCGTCGCAGCAATGGATAAAGCCGGATAAATGACAATAAGGACTAACAGAATAAGAAAATATCTTGCGGGCTTCGCTTGCATGTAAGGAATCTCCCCAGATAAAATATTTGAGAATACATACTTCGACAAGCGCCAAATGGCAATAAAAAAGACGGAATCGTTTTTATATATTATCGCAAGTTATATTTGGAATGCCGTTTTTACCTTGTTTTATCTTCAACGCACGTTAAACAATCGGCTGTCTTTGCCAAAATTGATGATCAACGGCGTCTGGGGATGGCCAAGTTTACTGGAAATTTCCCGTGTCATCTCTCTGGAAAAAATCCCCAGACTTTTAACCGTTACCACACCACTTTTATCCCTGTCCACGAGCGCGCCATTTTTCAATCCGGCAAGCAGGGTGTAGGTGTACAGACCGTTGGCCTGATAACCATCCAGGGCGGTTTGCACACTTCCGGCTGAGGCATAGATATGCAGCCCCATCTTTTTGGCCAGCACCGACATCCGGGCGTCATACAGTCCGCTGATAATATTATCCACGCCACCGGCATGGCAGGTGTCAAAAACAAACAACTGCGACAGCGCTTTGATCTTTTTGGACATCTCGACAATCTCGTTGGAGCTGATCAGGCTTGCGTTTTGGTCCAGCGTGCCAGCAAAACCGCTGGTGACCATGTAGTACTGGCTTTGCAAAAGCAAACCGTGGGACGCATTGAAAAAGATAAAACTATCGCCGTGCTTGACTTGCGCCGCCAGTTTTTCGATGGAGTTCAAAATGTTTTGCTTGCCCGCCTGTTCATCGACCAGGATGGTCAGATGGATGTTTGCCGGTTTGTAGATGGTTTTAGCCTTATCGGCCATCCGGGTCATAAAATCCCTGGCATCCTTGGCCGCATACTTCAGATTGATTGCGGAATCGCGATACCGGTCAATGCCGACAGCCAGGATATACAGATGCGGCTCGTCGGGCGGTATGGTCGAGTGGAAGCGGACTGTGCCCATTGCACTCTGTACCGAATTTTGAGCATTGAAAGCAGTGAGGCTGATTTCGTTTTCACCGGCAATGGTTACGATGTCCACACATTCATCAAACAACTCGCCCTTTGCCCGGAGAACGTGTGCGCCGGGACTTTGTTTTTCCTTGATGGTCAGTGAGCGCATGTCCTGATAAACAACGCTGCTGTTGACGGAAGCCAGCTTCATGGTTGCCGATTTACCCTGTGCTGCCACGTCGCGATAGAATCCGTCGGATTTAATCAGTTTGCCATTCTGGAACAAACGCACCTCGCCAATGCCGCCGCCGGTGCTTTGCACCTGATAGCAGACTTTCACTACCGGATCGCCGACCTGATCCGGTAATTGAGAAATTTTCACCGCAGGAGGAGGATTTTTGATCGCCTCTTCCACCGTCAGAGTGACAAGACCCGTAATATCCTCTCCTTTGAGTTTTGCCATTACGATATCGGGACGGTAAAACACGTCATAAAACTGGTCAATCCCGTAAACTTTGTTGCCTCTGCGGATTTTCAGATATTCATGCCCCCGGGCCGAAGAATTGTAATACCCTTCTTTCGTTATCACGATCCATTCGCCATTGCCGAAATCAACAAACTGTCCAACCTCTCTGCCGGAAGCCGTATCCCACAGCCGGACAGTCCCGTCCGAACTACCGCTGGCCAGCCACGGGACTGCATCGCTTGCCGCCCCCGCGTTGATGGGCGCACGATGACCGGCAAAACGAAGCCCCTTCCCATCGGACTGGCTGCTCATCAAACGAAAGGAATTATCACCATTATCCGCAATGGCCACACGATCATCAGGCCTGCCCACAACCACGCGGCCGTCAGACCCGCTCTGTTTGTTTCCCTGCAGGTCGATCAGTAGCGCCTCTTTCCCCGTGATCCAGACAGCCTTGCTGTCGGAAGTAAACTGCAACACCGCCGCCGTACCTTTTAGCGGGACAACCGCTTCATGCGTCCAGCTTTTCGTGGTGAACAGCTCAAGTTTATTCAAGGTGGAAAGCGCAAAGTGTGCGCCGTCAGGTGAAAAGACAAACATCACTGAATGCGGACTGGTTCCCGGGTCAACAGGAATGGACTTGATCAGCCGGTTATCCGGGCTCCAGATATCGACACTGAAACGGCCATTGCGGTCTGCTCCAAAACTGGCCACCGCATTGCCGCGCGGTGATATCGCCAATTTTTCAACAAACTGCTGCGTCCGGATGGCTTTTTGCTGCCGGCGCACAATATCCACAATCTGTATGGCCGTCCGCTGCGGATCAGCCAGCGCCGCATAGACCCCGTTGGGCGATAAACCGGATACCGCCGCGCGATAGGTTCGCACCTGGGCTCCCCGCTGGTAATCCCAGACTTTAATCGCCCCGGAAGCATCTCTGGCGGCCATCAGCTCCGTGTCCTTGATAAAAGCAACCTGCAAGATCCAGCTCCCCCTGCCGAGGGAGGCGAAGACTTCAATTTCATCATGGTCACTGCGCGTCTTGGCGAGCAGTTCCGCTAACTGTTCCTTGCGTGACGGCCGCGAAATTTTGTCCACTTCCCGGCCGCCGTTGAACAGGATGACCGTCGGCAATATTCCTGATACGCCATAGCGGCTGACGATATCACGGCTTTTGTCGATATCAATGCCGACGATTTTAACATCGGGATATTGCTCTTTGGCCTGCTGCATGATCGGCAGGTACATTTTACAGGGCGCACACCAGTTTGCGTAGAAATAAGCCAGCACAGGCTGTTCAGCCCCCAACACGTCCTGTTCAAAGCGCGAACTTTCCACGGTCGGGAAATAACTTGAGACGATCGACGCCTGCAAGGATTGACTCGAACGAACCGGCGGTACGGCAGCTCTTTTCAAAGTGTAGCTGATCTGGAGACGCTCTTTACCTCGTGCAATCTGCAACTGCACCTTGTCACCCGGCTGATAAAATCTCGCGACCGCTTGCAAATCAGCAGGCGCGTTGATGCTCCGGTCATCAACCTTCAGGATGACGTCACCGGGCCGCAAGTCGCCTGCCTGCGGCACTGAAACGACGTAGGCGCCCTCAGGAGCGGTGAGACCGATAAATTGCGCATATTCAGCCGTTACCGCCTTGATCATTAAACCAAATGACGCCCGCTCGGCGCCAAAAGCAAGCGTTCCCAAAAGGGATATTAGTAAAAGACAAATAACAAATAATATTTTCTTACACATAACCATTCTACCTTTATGACGATTATTTCACCACCAGTTTGATGAAATCAGCGTGTTGACGGACGGAATCAAACGCTGCTTCGTTGCGGGCTGATTCTTTGTAGCTCTGGCTAAGCTGAATTGCTACCGTCAGATCCTTAATGGCTTTGTGTTTATCTTTCAGAAGCGCGTGAATCCGCGCGCGTCCATAGTAGAGTGCACCCTCTTTGGGCGCAAGCGATACCGCCTTGCCGTAGTCCTTGATGGCGAGATCATACTTTTTGAGTTTCGCATAATTTTCGGCTCTAGCCCGGTAGTTACCAGACTCTTTCGGTTTCAGTTCGATCAGCTTGCTCCAATCCCGGATCGCAAGATCGAATTTGCCAAGATTTTCGTAGGTAACTGCTCTCATCATGTAATCATGCGTAACAAACAGACTTTCCGGGTCAAGTTCAATGGCCCGGCTGAAATCAGCGGCGGCCTGCTCCATTTTATTGAGAAAGCGAAAAACATGCGCTCTTGCCGAATACAATCCGGCACTTTTCGGTTCCATTGCGATTGCGATATTGAAATCGTTAATGGACAAATCATACTTGCCGGCTCCCAGGTAAGCATCCGCACGCGAAGAATAATAGGATGATTCCTTTGGATCAAGCGCGATGGCTTTGCTGAAATCATGAATGGAGAGCGCGATGGCGTTTGGGATCGTCAGGCTCCCTGACTTGACGTAAGGCCTGGGGCGAAGCAAGGTGTAATACCGTCCGCGGTCATGATAAGCTGTAGCCATTTCTTTATTTCCCCTGGCGTTCTCAATCGCTTTGGCGAATTCGTTGAGCGCGGAATCACGCTCATTAAGCTCCTTATAAGTCCAGGCGCGAATGAGATGCGCTTCCGAATTTTTCGGCACGATGCTCAGAATTTTGTAGTAATCGGACATCGCCTGATTTTTTTCACTGATCCGTGCCCGGAAATAATACGCTTCGATATTGTTCGGATCCAGTTCGATGGCCCGGCTGTAGGCATCAAAAGCCCCTTTGAACTGATCATGAGGGCCTGATACGGCATGACCTTTTTCAATCCATTCCGCCGCTGAGAGTTGCTTGATCGATGTGTCATAAGCCGCCTTCTGCTGATCCCGGTTGACGTCATTACCGGAACTCATTTGTTTGCGCAGCCGCTCGACTTCACGAAGCAACTCGTCCGATTTCCGCCGCATCGCTTCGAGCTCATTGGTCTTATCGCGGTCTTTGCGTAACTTATCAATCGATTGCACCACTTTTTCGGCATCCGCCGTTATCTTCGACTTGAGCCAGTATGAACGCCCATCCCACTTTTCTTCGATAATTTCTGTCTGGACAATGCCGGCGGTAAGGGTTGTGATCTGGTCACGGGTAAGTTGATAGTTTTTGACTTCCGTCTCACTTTCCAGATAGGTCCCCAGTTCTTCCAAAAGAAGTCTTTTCACCTCCCGCAAGGCAATGACGCGGCTGGAGTTCCGGCTGTCGTCTTCACTTGCCTGGTAAGTGTATTCCTTAATGAAAGTTCTCGTCCCGGCAAAGACTGAAGCCGAACTGAGGAAGGATATGAAAATAATTTCGAAGCAAATCAGCAAACAACGTAACAAACTCTTTTTATATCTGAACATTATTTTCTCCAATCGTTTTCCCGACAGTTATTGGCAGGCGTTTGCTTAATCCATAAAACCTGTTTCTGCGCCGGTAATGATCCGGCCGTCATGGGTGATCGTGCAGTAGTTCCGGCCCATGCCTCTTTTCGGCACGATCATAATCGTTTCAGATCTTCGGATTATTCTGTAATCCTCTTTTGATAATTTTGACAAGTATTCTTCAACAGGCTGTCCCGCTTCTGCAGAATCGCAGGCATCAGCGGCCATCCGCCCGGCCTGTGTCGCATCATAGATAAAATAACCGGCCAACAGTCCGGCAATCAGGACAATGCCATAAATGATTATACGAATAACAGGCTTGATTCTTTTATCATCGGATTTAAGACCGGTCTGCGGCCAAAGAATATTCCGTGCCGTCTTGCGCAGAAGATAATAAAGACCAGCCATTCCAAGGATAAACAGGAGCGGTGATCCTTTTTCACTTTCAAAGAGCGGCATAAACGGCAAAACGAAGAAGGACATAAAAAGCAAAACGGCCGGGTAACGTGCATATCGCGTATATCGGATTAATCCCGCGCCGGTCGCTACCGCGGCAAACGCGTAAATGACGGCCAAGGCAACAGTCGTGATACCATTGGCTGCAATTAGTCGGATATTAATCAGAACAGGAACGCAAATAAAAAGAAGGAGATAGCCAATGACCCTGATCGAAGTGTAGGCATTTCGTTCGTCCTGAAGCTGCTTTTTTTCTTTCCTGGTCACCCACCGGCCTTTGAAAAGAAGCATCTTCGGGCCTTTGGCTTCCTCTTTTGACAAGCCGTCGCGCGGGATGCCCCATTCCGTGTTGATCAATAAATCCGTGCGTTCGGGTTGATATTTTTTCAGCAAAGTGTTTCACCTACATCTCATCGGCAAAATATTTTGGCTATTTGGGCATAATCCCTGTGATGACCTGCTGCTAAAACAGACTTCGGCAAATTCCTGCCCAAATCGTTCCGATATCTTTTCTTAAAGTAAGGATCATCCTGACGACTTGCGAATAAAAATAAAACAAACAGAAAGATCATCAGTAAAAACAAAACCACTCCATTCGCCCTGAACCTGAAAAACGCTGGAAGCAAACCCGACAGACTGACGCGTTCCTCCTGCCCGCTTTTCGGGATACTGTAAACCAGCCCCAGAACCATTAACGGCCCAAGTAAAGGGAAAACCGTTAGGGCCGCGATCACGTAGAATCGCCATTCGATCAATGGCCGGTAGCCTTTTTTTTTCAATTCCGCAAAAGCGCCGGCAACAAGGAGCAGGCAGGAGAATAAATAGACAAAACCGAAAAAATGGTCTCTGCCGGAAGCGGCCATGGTCGCCACAAGAATGGCGGCAACGTGACTGATCAATCCCGTAAAAAGCATATTTCTTCCAATGCTGGTATAAGCTATTTCAGGCATCATATAACCTTATTACACGATTTTGTTTGATACCCACGATCCACTATCCACTACTTCACCCTCCCAATCGGAAAATCATTGACGCCCGTCTCGATCATCGGGTTCTGTTGACGTTTGAAAACTTCCTCGGAAAGTGTCATCACGCGTTCCTCCGTGTGCAGGGCAAGACCCTTCACGGTGATGAAGCCATCTTTCTTGAAGTCCGCCGCACCCTGTAATCCTTCCAGAAGCACATAGGTAAATAGCCCGTGTCCTTTATAGCCTTCCAGTGCCTGCTGGGTGTCGGCAGAAGCGGAAAAGACCGATGAACCCACAGCCCGCTGCAGGAGCTTGACCGCTGTTGCGTCGGTGAGGCCTCTCGTTTGCTGCAGCAGGGCTATCTGGATTTCCTTGCCCCCTTTGCCCGCATTGCAGGTGTCGAGGATCACCACTTTCTTCTGCGCCGGAATACTGCCAATTAGACTCACCAGATCCTTGTGACTCAGGGCATCTTTGCTGATATGCTGAGAAGAAAGGAGCCGGACATTACTCGTCAGTAGAAAATATTGTTCCTCACCATTCACCACGTCAACCATGCCGTGAGATGCATTGTAGAAGATAAAAAGATCGTTGGGTCCAACCTTCTGCCGCATGTCCTCAAAGGCCATGGTAATAGCCTCCTTCGTGGTCGCCTCCGGCGTGGTAAACGTCCGGATATCCATATTCGCAAACAACCGGGCTGCCACTTTCTTAAGCGTCCCGGCAAAAGCAACGGCATCAGGCACGGCATAGGTCAAGGAAATAGATTGATTCCGATAGGTGTTGATGCCGATCACCACGGCATAAAGATCGGGCTTGCGCATCTCGGCCATGGAAATAACGCTGATACGGGCGGGATTTGACTCCATGGAATTCTCTGAATTGAACGCGACAACCCGAATTTCGTTTTGCCCTTGAACAAGCGCGATGGTGAAGGACAGGATTTTTTCATTAGCGGCGGTTTTTTCCTTCACGATAACACCCCGCGTATCATTGGCCACCTGAGCGCCATTGAGATAAACATTCACGCTGCCGATTCCGCCGCCACTGTCCTTAATCTTGAGCGTAACGGAAACGCTATCCTGATCAACGGAGCTGCTGGAGGCCGGGGACAGGATTTGAACATCGGGCGCTGGTTTTTGAGCGGCGACATCCGTAATCAACTCACCTTTGGGCAATTCCTTGCCGGAAAGAGCCAATTGCACAAGCTGCGGCCGGTAAAACTTTGCGTAAAACTGATCAATGCCATAAACGTCGTTTCCGACCCGCACATTAAGATGTTTTGCTCCGTCCCGCGAGGCGTTGAAATAACCTTCCGGGGTAATGGCAACCCATTCGCCGTCAGTGAAACTGATGAACCGGGCAAGCTCCCTGCCTGTTGAAATGTCCCAGACGCGACTGATCGCCCCGGGACCGTCATTGGTAAGCACATAGCGTGAGTCGGGAGAAACCGACGCGGAATTCATGGTGCCTACCATTCTTGTGAGGGTCCTCATGCCGGAGAACTGCTTGATCTCCTGCCCGTTTTCTGCACTCCAGAACCGTACAATCTCATCTCGCCCCCGCGCAAAGATGGATCTGCCGTCAGGCGAATAGCCAACAAATGAGACGGAACCATCTTGATTATTCTTGTTCATCGCCTTCAGTGCTTTTCCCGACTTCACATCCCAAAGCCTCACGGTGCCATCGTAGCCACCCGATGCCAGAAAACGGCCATCGGGTGAAAAAGCAACCGAGGTCACATTCCCGTCATGTCCGCGCAGACTTTTGATTTCTTTGCCGGACGCGATATTCCACAATTTGATGGCGCCGTCGGTGCCCGCGGAAACAATCTGTTTCCCATCCGGGCTGAACCGGACATCATAAACCCCGGTGAAGGCTCCATAAATATCGTTCCCCTTCCCCTGAATATGCCCGGCGAAGGTTTTCAGCAGCGCACCGGTAGAACCGTCTCGAAGATGGACTTGGGCGTCATTTCCCGCTGATGCGATGTACCGGCCATCGGCGGAATAGGCGACCGAAAGAACACCACCGGCATGTCCGGGAACAGAAAATTTCTCCTTGCCCGTTTTGAGATCCCAGAAGCGCAGCGTCGTATCGATACTCCCCGTAAGGAGCGTGCCGGTCATGGGTGAGAAGGCTGATGATGAAACATCCTGTTTATGACCTGTCAGGACCATAACACGCTTGCCCGACGCCATATCCCAGATGGATACATCTTTGCGCCCGACAATGGCGGCAAGGTTTCCCTGCGGAGCAAAACTGACGCGGGTAACGGTTTGACCGCTACCCTCAAAGCGTTGCACCTCCCGATCGGCAGGGATGTCCCAGAGGGTAATCCCTCCATCAAGACGATTCACCAAGAGACGCTTGCCGTCGGGCGTAAAGGACATGTTCCGAAATGGAATTACTCCTTTTTTTTTCAGCTCTTTTATCTCCTGACCAGTCCCTGTATCGAATAGCTTGACAGTTTGGCTGAGAGCAAATCCTGCATCTCCATCCACAAAAAGAAGTATCCGGCCATCCGGTGAAAGCTTTTCGAACTTGAATCCCCAGGGTACTGAAATAACCTTAACGATCCGGCCGGAAGCGACATCCCAGACTCTGACTGTTTTATCATCGTTGCTTCCCGTCACAGCGACGGCTCCGTTGTCGGCAACCGAAATGAAATCAACAGAACCGGTATGTCCCCCCTTCACAGACCAGAGCGCTCTTCCTGTGAAAACATCCCACAACTCCAAACTATTGTCGTTATAGGATAAGACACGACTGCCTTCCGGCGTGAATGCCGAGTTAAACCTTGAAATATTCTTTTTGAATTCGCTGATGACTCTTCCAGTCAGCAGGTTCCACAGCAAGGCTGGCTTGGCTATGTATCCCATAACCCTCATTTCTCCCGGCTCTTGAGTCAGGGCGAAGCGACCGTCAGGAGATACGATCATTTCCGTGCGGGGGTCTTTCAGATCAAGTCCACCCGTTTCACGCCCGGTTGCGGTTTCCCATAGATGCAATTTCGGGTAGAGCTTATCGGAAATCATGAAGTACTTTCCTCTGGCCCAGAAAGTTATGGGGGGCATGACGAGATCCAACCCTTTCTTGGTAACCTTATAGACCTCATAACCAGTTTGCAGATCCCATAGCCTGATGATTCCCCCATCAACTCCCCACTCAAAGGAAACAGCGTGAATCCCGTCGGGAGCAAATGCCAAAGAAGGAGCAGCTTTGTGACCTGATAAGGTGCGGATCTCACGTCCGGTTTGCACATTCCACAGTTTGACGGCCCCACCCCAGCCGCCCGACAATAAATATTTACCGTCTGCGGATATGTCTGAGGTTTGGACCCAGGCGCTATGGCCCAGTTGAAGGAAGATTTCCGGC
The DNA here is from genome assembly GCA_964450075.1 of uncultured Smithella sp. Taxonomy (GTDB): domain Bacteria; phylum Desulfobacterota; class Syntrophia; order Syntrophales; family Smithellaceae; genus UBA8904. The sequence goes on along the minus strand of CAYVFA010000001.1, from coordinate 9,181 downwards.
CCCTGTGAACTTCCTGCCGGGGCAAGCTTTTCAGCGGCAAAGACAAGGCTTGTGGACAGGATGGCAATCATTCCAAGCGCGATGGATAGTGCGCGGCATAGATACTTAAATCTGAACATATTTTTCTCCTCTTTAAGCTTATCAAATACTTTTCCCGGATCCACTACTTAGCACTTTCTGCTTTATTCTTTCGACGTGGCATCACGATATGGTTATCGTCCGTAATGATAAAGACCTCTCTGGCAAATCTATCCCCCATGTTGATGCCGATCCAATACGCTACATTTCTTTTTAAGGGAGCCGGTCCGATGGCCTGAGGAAACTCACTGAATACCTGCCCGTATTTTATTTGCTTAAGCTTTGGATATTTTCTTTCGTCCACTTTGGTTGCCAGATTGTGGCTTGTCGCCCACATCGTTTCCCCATCCGTTTTCCCTTGTTTGGGATTGTAAACCTGCACCTGAATCGCGGCAATCTCCCGTTCTTCTTCCAGCACAAAATACAATTCATTGTCAATCATCACCACATCAACCGGAACCGGCCCGATGCAGGAATAAAGACACAGGGTCAAGGCAAGCAACAACAATATTCCGGCAAAATGTTTTACGACTTTCATTTTAACTGTCCTCTTTTATAGGGCCCTGCTGGCCTTCCCCAGCAGATGGCATGAAACAATGTTTTTCTACATAGCGCTGCCGGTCAGTAAAAACGCCGCCCAGTAATACGGATGCGGATATTTTTTTTTGGCTGCCATCTGAGCCTGCCGCAAGGCTTCATCGTTACTCATCTTGGATCGATTGGCGTAAAAATGAACCATCAAATCGCGGGTTGCCTCGTCATCCACCTGCCACAAGCTGGATATCAACGAGCGGACTCCGGCATAAAGGAAACCCCTCGTAAAGCCGACAACATCATCGCCTGTGGCCACTTTTCCCAGCGCCGTTTCACATGCGCTGAGCGTGACCAAATCGGCGTTCAAGGATAAATGATAAAGGTCGCCTGCTCTCAGCAGCCCGTCATTATTTTTATCCGCAGCGAGGAGCAGCGCTGAATGAAGCGGCTTATCCTGATCAAATACACCATGAACAGCCAGATGAATAACGGAATATTTGCTTCCCCAATTTTGCAGATTGGTCTTGGATGCCTCGCTGCGTAAAAGAACCCTGGATTCCGGAATGATCCTGCCAATAGCCAGGGCTTCGTCCTCAGCGAATTTTAAATCATATTTCGGGTCGCCTAACATAGGATTACCCAAAATCAGAGCACCCCACTCCTTCTGTTTTGCCTTCTCCGCAAGGAAGTTCAAAACACTGGCGCTGGGCAGCATCCGAAGGCTGAAACGGTCAATCAGATATCCGCTGCCGTCGGAAAGGGCAGCAAAAGGAACATAGTGCAAATATCCATGGGGAACGATCATCAGTTTTTTTGTTTTAATTGAAGGCGTCGCCAAAGCAAATATTTGACGGTACAGCGTTTGGCTGTATTGGTTGAATGCCGGTAAATTTCGTGATGCAATATTTTTACGCAGAGCATCAACATTTTTTTCCAGATCCGCTGCCGGCAGCTTCTGCGCGACAATCGTTTGGCCTGTTAAAATAAAAACATACCAGTCTTTACCCGCGTAATAATATTCCAGCAGGGTTTCATCGTCTTTAATTTTGCTTTGAATTTCGGCTGTGGCCGGGGTCGTTACGGAAACGAGAGACGCCAGTTCAGGATCTTTTTCCCTCAGATCTTTTTTCAGCTTCAGAACAATGGAACGCGTTTTAATTAAACCTTCTTTATCCTGAGGTTGCGCCACAACGGTAAGATCTTGTTCCGCTTTGTCCAAGTCAGCCAGAGTTTTCTTGATCTGCTCAGTTTGTCTGCCGTGGAAAGCGAGATTTTTTTGCGAAGCAAGCAGATCCACCAGGGCGCGGGCTTTGGCCCGCTCCACATAAGTGAAGGCCTCCGCGTAACGGCCTTCATTTAGCAGCAGCGCCGTCAATTGGGCATAGGCCGCTTGTTTGTCACCGACAAAACCAATGCGCCCGGCTTCGGAATTAATTGAAGCGCGCGACTTTTCAATAACGTCGATTGCTTTTTTGAGCATGTCTTCCGCAATGCGGCTACGCCCTTCAGACAGAGCAATTTTTGCCAGATCCAGCAGGACAATCCAGTAAATACCGCCGATTTGCTCAATCTGCGGGTGCCCTAGAAGTTGGTCATATCCTTGTCTGGCTTCTTTGATATTTCCGGTTTCGTAAAGACTTTTCGATAATATGTAAAGGTTGGGAATCTCCTGAAAGGTCTGATCGAAGAATGCCGTAATTGTCCCCGTTACTTTTGCCGCGGGATTCCGGATGGCCGTCAGCGCATGATCATACTCTTTCAATGCCAGGTAGATCCTTGCCAGTGCACTGTATTTTTCAGGCCCGTTCATGACGGTTATGCTTACATTTTGTAAGGACCGTGAAACTCTTTGCGCCTCTGTATAATTTCCGGCGAGTGCATGGGCAACACCCAGAATATCGTAAATGTTGATCAGTTGAGAAGTATTAAAGCCACTTTTGTTACGTCCCTCTTCATGCAGTAGCTTAAAAGCAAGATTACCTTCCAAAATGGCCTTATGAAACTCGCCCTGATCCAGATAAACAGAACCACGAAGTATTTGCGGATAAACGGTGAGATCGGAGCCAACTAAAGTTCTATCGCCCTCGTCAATCTGCTTTTGCAGCAAGTCTGCTGTGGCAAGCGCTTTACTGTAGTTGCGAATTCCAATATAAGAGGCGGACAGTAAATAAAGCTGAAAGGAAGACAGCTTATCGCCTTCATCAAGACTGGGTTGAAGCATATTAATTATTTCATGTATCTGCTGTTTCTGAGCATAGCTGCTTAATTGAATATCCTTACTCAAGGAGCAAGACAAAAAGAAACAGGATAACAGCAGTATGGCTGATCTGGTCATATACTTTTTAAGTTTCATATCCATTTATCCTTTTCTATTTCACCTTTCCAATCGGAAACGCCTGACCGCTGATGGAGATGGTAGGATACTGCACGCGTTTGAAGACTTTTTCCGCCAGGACCGGCACTTCGTTATCCACATAATCGGCAAGATCGGTGGTTTTGATGTATCCCGTTTTCCCTTTATCCGCTTTGCCTTTCAACCCTTCCGTCAGAACGTAAGTAAACAGGCCGTGGCCCTGATACCCTTCCAGCGCTTCCTGCACGGACGTGGAAGCCGAAAGAATCGTTGACCCCACTGCCCGGCTTAAAATCTTGAGCGCCGTGTCCTCACTCATGCCACGGGTCAGCATCGCCACCTGGATCGCCTCGCCTAATGCACCCGCGTTGCAGGTGTCAATGATGATCAACTTCTTGGTTGCGGGGATATTGGCCAGAGCTTCTTTCAGCATATGCTGCGAGATGCCGTCCATCTTGAGCCTCTCTGTCCGGAGCGATCCAACATTGGAGGTAATGAGGAAATATTCCCCTTCGTCCACTGTGCCGTGGCTGGCGATGTAAAAGACAAACAGATCGTCAGGCCGCAAAGACTGAAAGGATTTAATCTCACGGATAATCGCGGCATTGGTGGTTTCTTCCGGCTTGGTCATTTTTTTGATCGTCACCCGGTCAAAGAGACCTTCCGATGCGCTGCGGAGCGTGGCGGCAAACAGCTCGGCGTCCGCCGCGGAATACTGAAGTTTGAGTTTCGGATTTTTAAATTCATCTATTCCGATCACCAGCGCGGATAAAGACGGCTTTCCCGACTGTGCATAGGTCGCCACGACTTCCAGCGTGGCTTCATTGCTCTGCATGCTGTTGTCGCCGTTAAAGGCAACCGCTTTAATGATATTATTACCCTTCAGCAGTTTGAGCGGATAAGTTTTTAAAACCGGCTGCCCGGCCTTCTCCCGGATTACCACGGCGCGGCTGTCCATGATCACGGCTGTGCCGTTGAGATACAGACGAATATCCCCGATACCGCCGCCCTGATCCGAAAGACTCAGCCGCACCGTCACTTCATCCGTATTCACGGACGCAGGCGTATCGACGATCTGCACGGATGGCGGCTGTTTGATGTCGCCCAGCTTGCGGTAGTTCTGAAGGGATCCGCCTGACAGCGCAATCTTTACCAGATCGGGGCGGAAAAATGCTTCCCGGTAGTTTTCGATGCCGTAAACCTGATCATTCACGCGCACGCTGAGATAGCGCTCTCCCCCGGGGGATGCATTGTAATAGCCTTCCTTCGTAATGACGATCCATTCGCCGTCTTTAAAACTGATATATTGCGCCAGTTCTTTTCCCGCGCGAAGATCATACTGGCCCGCGGAAATCCATTGCTTGGCCCACGCCTTTTGCCCGTCGGCGCTCAACATCACACCGGTGACAGGACGATCCACTTCAATGGCGGCGGCTTTAATACCTGTTGCGGTGTGCCACAGCGAAAGCTCCGGAAAATTCAAATCGGCCGCAACCAGGGTCTTGCGGTCTTTCGAAACATCAAAAGAGGCGGTGTAAATATAATCCGCGAAACGCTTAAGCAGTTTACCCGTTGCGGCATCGGTCACATAGAAGTCTCCATACAAATCTGCGGCATAAATATATTGACCGTTGGCGGAATAAACCGACAAGTTGGCGCCCTTGATGCTTTCCATCTTCCTGACGCGGCGACCGGTGGAAGTCTCCCAGAGCGCATCACTGGACAGCAGATGCATTCCGTCCGGCGAAAACATAACCCAGTAGCCCGGTCCGCCCGGGGTTTGATAATCCATCACCTTTCTTCCCGATAACGCATCCCATTGTCTGGGGCTGCAGGCCAGATGGCGGCTGTCGGGCGAAAAGACCAGCAGGCCGCTGCCATAGTTAACGAAGTTACCGGCTGACAACTCATCATAAAAGGGGGGCGTGAAGTCCGTTTTGAACTCGGAAACCTTTTGGCCGTCCTGCAGATTCCATATTGTTATGATGCCGAAACGGGCCAGCGACGCCGCATAGCGATTATCGGGTGAAAAGGCAACAGCAAGAATCATTTGCTTTTGCGACGCTTGAACGCTTTTTAAAAGCGCGCCGCTTCCGATGTCCCAGAATTGTACGGCCCCCGACGTGTCGCCTGTTGCGGCATAGCCGCCTTTCGCGGAAAGCGCCAGAGATGAAATTTCACCGGGAGCGCCGCCGGAAAACATGACGCCCGGACGGGCGTTTGCCGTCTCAAAGATTTGCAGGGTTTTACCCGCCGGCGCGACAATCTTTTTGCCGTCTGATGTGAGCAATCCGAATTTTGCGGGATACCGCCGGATCTCACGGCCGTCATGAATATTCCACAGGCGGATATCCGAATCGTAGCGGTTTTTAGTCAGAACGATGTTTGGATCGGCGGATATGGAAATCGACAGCACCGCGCCACTTTGACCGAAACGTCCCAGGATCTTTCCTGAGTCAATATCCATCAGATTGCTCTTTCGAAAATCATCTGAATAACTGCTTATCTTTTTAGGCGCGGCCCCCGGCTCAAAGAGCTTTTGCTCGCGGGCGGACACTTCCTGCCAATCGCGCGCCAGAAGGTATCTCCCGTCGCTTGAATAGCTTGTGAAACCGACATTGCTGTAGCTTTTGATTTCTCGCCCGTCGAGCGTCAATACCTTGACCGCATCACCCGCCGTTTTTTGCGAATGGGCGATGATCAGTCGTTTGCTGTCCGCCGAAAAGCCGATTGATTTGATGAACCCGGGAAATTTAAATACCTGCATCTCAACGCCGCTTGCGATATTCCAGAGTCGCACATCAATGACATGGTCCTTCCAGGAGGAACTCAGTAAATATAAACCATCCGGAGAAACGACGGCTTTGGACACTTCGCCCGAATGTCCCGAAAAGGTGCGGGAAAGCTTGCCGTCTTGCAGATTCCACAACTTGACGGTCCGGTCATAACCGGCGGAAAAGGCCTGTTTCAGATCCGGCGTGAATCCGACGGTGGTCATGCCTCCACGATGCGCTTCAATGGTCTTGAGTAATTGCCCTGCGGATGCATCCCAGAGCCTGAGCTGTCCTTCGAAAGAGCCGGTCAACAGATAGCGGCCGTCGGAAGATGATGCCGTCGCATATGACACATGGCTCTTGAGAGACCCCACTTCTTTGCCGGTTGAGATGTCCCAGGTACGGATCGCCCCCTTTTCATCGCCGGAGAGAACCAACTGTCCATCCGGTAAAAAACGAACAAAGTTGACGGGACAGTCGTGAGCAAAGGTGTAGATTTCTTTTTGCGAATCGACATCCCAAAGCTTCATAGTGTTGTCGTTGCTTCCGGAAAGAACATATTTCCGGTCGGCGGATAACGCCAGAGCTTCCACCGCTTTCTGGTGTCCGGTGAAAACGGCCTCGGCGCGCCCCCGCTTCAAATCCCACAGGCGGACGGTTTTGTCGCGGCTGCCGGATAGCGCATAGCGGTTGTCGGCCGAAAGAGCAACGACGTCGATCAGGTCTTCATGGCCCGTGAGGGTGGCCAGAATCCGGCCGGAGGCGATATCCCAAAACATGATTTTTTTGTGTTTGCTCTTCATCATGGATTCACTTGCGTCTTCACGGACGGTGGAGAGCATCAGACGGCCGTCAGCCGAAATCGCGTTGCGAAAGCCGAAGCCGAAGCCCAGATAGCCTTGAACCTCGCCGGTTTTTGGACGATCAACGGTTTGAATGAGCCGCTGCCTGGCAATGTCAACGATATAGAGCTTCATCCCGACAATCACCCGCAGCAAGGAACCGTCGTAAGCGATGGCTTGCTCGTTTACAGAGCCGCCGAATTCACCCACGGCAAACTCCCGAAGCCGCCTTCCGGTCGGGATCTCCCAGATACAAATGTTGCCTTTGTCGTTGAGAGAAAAAAACTTGGCATCATTGATGAAGGCAACAAATAAAATATCTTCACTCTCCTTGAACGTCCGGATCAGCTTGCCGGTTGCCGCTTCCCACAGTTTGATGCTGTTGTCATTGCTTCCGGAAAGGATGAAGCGGCCATCGGGTGAATATTCAACAGTGTTGATGGATGACGTATGACCGAGCTGAACGAATATTTCCGGAACCTGCCTGCCGTCTGATGCAGCAGGATTTTCAGCGGCAAATAACAGACCGGGAAGGGCCAATAAGATTACGATGAGGCTAACTCCCATTACAAAGGGATTGAATGGATTTTTATTCGTGAACATATAAACTCCTGATATGGCGTCAGCGGTATTCCCGCCGTGGTATAACCTGTTTCACGATCATCTGGTTTTTTTCTTTTTTCGGAACGCAGGTCCTGTCTCTTCCAGAACCATCGGAACATGGTTCTTTGATCTTTCAAATACCTTCATGTGATACTGGCCGCCCGCCCGAAAAGGTCCGGCCAGCCGTAACATCACTTCCATAAGCCCGTATTCAATAACCATTTGCCCGTCGCGCAGAACCGGCTGACCAAACCCGATCGAATATAACCAGCCTGCCCCATGCCCCAGAAAAACACAGGCCACAACGTACTTTTCAAAATCCATCATCGGCGCCGGCTTTTCCAAGGCGCGCGCCCAGAGTTCGGACCATTCTTTTTGAGTGTCAACCACTTTGATAAACGGATCTTTTTGCTTGGAAGCATTGCCTTTCCATTCCATGTTAAGATAATCTCCCCCCGCCCCGCCTTTTTCCAGCATGCTAACCAAAGCAGGATTGGAACCCTCCACAGCGTAAGTCCAGGCCGTTTTACCTTCTTTATCTTTCAGGGATAACGTACTGCCGCTCGCCACGAGCACTTTGACCATCTCCGCGTTGCCTTTTTTCACCGCCAGAATCAACGCCGTTTCACCTTTTTTGTTGGCCGCGTTGACGTCCGCACGACGGGCGATAAGATATTTGATATTGGACAGATTCGATTCGTTAAAAGACATGACCGCTTTCATTAAAGCGGTATTGCCTTCATCATCCCGGAGATTCACATCCGCGCCTCTTTCCGCCAGATATTTTACCAGGGATAAATCGCCGTCTGCGGCAATCATCAGAAGCGTTCCCCCCGCAAAGCCGCGCATGTTTACATCCGTTTTTTTATTCATCAGCAATTGGAGAATCTCCAGATGACCCGCAATGGCTGCTGAAAACACAGCATCCTTCCGGTCAAAACCAGCATTGTTTTTCACCAGCGCTTTAACGATCCGAACATTTTTGGCGGCGATGGCTTTGGAAAGCGCCGTGTCCCCGTATTTTGATTTTTTATTGATATCCGCTCCGGCTTTCAGAAGCGCTTCGACTAAAGGGACATGTCCCTTTTCGCAGGCGATCATCAAAGCCGTGATTTGATTTTTATCCGACGCATTGACGTCCGCGTGATGAGCGATCAGTAACTTGGCAATCTCCGTACTTCCCTCACTTGCCGCCATCATCAGAGCGGACTGCTCATCATCATATTGATGCTTCACGCTTGCGCCGTACTTCAACAACAGGCCGGCGACTTCTTTCTTTTTCCCCATGACCGCGTAGATCAAGGCGTCGCCCTTGCTCATATTCTTAACATTCACGTCGGCTTTTCTTTCCAAAAGCTCACGGACGACAGCAGCATGTCCTTTGGTGGATGCATAGATCAGCGCCGTGTTGTTCCGTCCGTTTTTAGCATTAACGTCAGCGCCGTGCTGGAGCAGCAGCCTGACGATTTCCAGTTGATTGCCGTCGGCCGCAACCATCAAGGGCGTGCTCCCGCTGGGCATCCGGAGGTTCACATCCTCGCCGCCCGCGATCAATTCTTTAACCCGAGCTAAGTGGCCTTCCCTGATCGCCTTCAATAAAGGATGCAAAACGGGATCCGCAACTTTCGGCAATGATTGGCCGCTTCCCTTTTTCTCCAGGAGTTGCGTGATGTATGAAAGCCCCTCCTTTTTCGCCAGCGTCAAAGCCGTTTCTCCGTCTTTGTTTTTCAAGTCCAGACTTGCGCCTTTGTCCAGAAAATTGCGCACCAATTCAGAGTCCCCCTGCATGACAGCAAGCATCAAAGGGGTACGGCCGGTTTTCGTCCATGATTCATCCTGAACATTCACATCCGCACCGTTTTCCAAAAGGATACGAATTGTTTTTGCCTTGTCACCGGTCGGGACGGAAGTGAAGCGCCCCCAGCCGCTTGCAGCCAGAAGCGGCGTGAGTCCTTTTGCCCGGGCATTGACGTCAGCGCCCTTGTCAATCAGATACT